>CAZWKM010000387.1:0-2299 GCA_964634165.1 uncultured Pirellulales bacterium
TTAACGCCTGCAGCAAAAATACCGCAAAAACCGCCTTATCAGTATTGATATGGCCATCAGCCGATGTTGAACCGTATGACGTGAGACAGGCGAGAACGACCATTCTGCCGGGTTTGTTTAGCCCCCAAATTTATTGCAGGGTTGTTTAGCCCCCTGCACCGCAGGGGATTCGTTTAGCCGTCGCCGGCACGGCGACGCTTTATTGTCATTCCTGCGAACGCAGAAATCCATTTCTTAATTCGAAATTCCTTGTTCGCTATTGGATATTCCTTTGCCGCCCCCGCCGCCCCGGGATTAGGTGTAATGCTTTAGATAAATAATGATGCCGGTCAGAATCAGAACAACCACCACGCACACCCCTATAGCAGTTATAAATATCCACATAAACCGCTTGTTCTGCCTGGAGATGATGTATTTGAGGTATCTATCGCTCGTGGCAAAAGTCCGGCTCATCTGCATAATACTGTCGCTCTGGCCGATAGTGCTCCGGTTTAGTTTGTCCAATATCTCATTAAATTTGTTAAAGCTCTCGGCCATTTGCACATCCGTATCGGCAGCGGCGGCAAGCTGATGGTCGATGTCAACCAGGGCATCGGTTTGTTTGGCCGTTTCAGTCGGAATCTTTGCAACAGCATCTATAAACTGCTCACCCTTGGTGGCGCTTGCTTTTAGCTGCTCGAGAAGCTGTTCCGTTATCTGCTTTTGATTTTTCACAACAGCAGGGAAGCTTTCGAGCAACGTGGGCAGTTGTTCAATTCGGCCCATCAAATCTTCGTGCTGAGTAACTTGCTCATTCAAATGCTCGTTAATACCCCGCAATTGCTCAATGAGTTTATGAAAGCCCTCTTGCAGTTTTTCCAGTGACTCACGTTTATCCACCGGCTGGACCGTTTTGACTATAACCTGACTGCTTTCGGCACCCTTGTCGTCAGCAGCCGGCTCTGCCGACTCAGCGTCCTGGCTGATTAGACCACGGTCATCTACCTGCGGCTGATAATTTGCAGCCCTGAATAATTTGTGGGCCCGCAGCCAGTTGCCTGTTTTCGACTTTGTCCTCGCCCAGAATTCCTTTAAGTCCATTTTCAAAGTTCCCTAAAAGGCAATCTCGGTTCTCCATTCTTGCTGCTCGTATCCAGCGTCCAGCATATTAAAAACTTTTTCTGCTGCAAATTCAAGTCTTTTTTGCTATCATAACCGGCACAAATCCATCACGTATCAAAGGGTGAACAAATGAAATTAGTTACATACTCCAGAATTAAGTCAGTTTCCTCCGTAAGGAGTCCTTCGGACTGCGGAATACTGGCTGATGAGGGGCTGATTGACATCCCATCGGCTTGGCAGGGCCCAAATCCGCCTCGCAGCGTAAAAGAAATCCTGCAGAGGAATTCGGCCTGCCTTGCGAAGCTTGCTGAATTAGCCGATTCGGCTGATGCTTTCACGCCGCTCGATTCGGTCAAGCTCCTTGCGCCCATCCCTCGGCCGGGCAAAGTAATCGCTCTTGCCGGAAACTATAGCGAGCACATTCAAGAGGCCTCTCTTAAGCGTGGTTTTAAGCTCGGCCTGTCGGATTCGCCGCGCCAGAAGACCGTACCGAGGCCGTTTCTTATGCCCCCGACAGTGGTAATCGGGCCCGACGAAGGAATACCCTGGCCGGCCTACAGTGAACAAATAGATTATGAAATTGAGCTTGCGGTCATCATCGGCAAAAAAGCCAAACGCGTTCCGCCCGGCAATGCCCTCGATTACGTCGCCGGCTATACTATCTGCAACGATGTATCGGCCCGCAGCGTAACCTTCGCAAAGAGCCGGGCCGAGCGCCCCTGGGATGAATTCTACGACTGGCTGAACGGCAAATGGGCAGACGGCTTTTTGCCGATGGGCTCCTATCTGCTTACCGCCGATGAAATCGGGGACGTGCAAAATCTCGATATGATGCTCACCGTAAATGGCCAGGTCCGCCAGAATGCCAATACTTCGCAGATGATTTACCAGGTGGCGGATGTTGTGTCATTCTTGAGCTATATAATGACACTTGAGCCGGGCGACGTCATAGCTACCGGCACACCGGCCGGCGTTGCTATGGCAACAGGAAAATTCTTACAGCCGGGCGACACTATCGAATGCGCCATCGAAAAACTCGGCACACTGACCAATACCCTCGGCCAAAGGCCGGAAAAATTCTACCAACCGCTGGGACAGCCAAGATAGCTGGCTAAGTGTAATTATCTGCCGGCTTAAAGATTAAAATAAAAAGGCTCCGCAGTTAGGCGGAGCCTCTTGGTTTGGCGGTATCCTGGGT
>CAZWKM010000388.1:0-2289 GCA_964634165.1 uncultured Pirellulales bacterium
GACCGCTAAGACAGGGGCTCGCAAAGAGGGAACCCGTAATCGGAATCTATTGTTCCGGCAAGTTGCCGGTTCAATCAGCAATAAGATACGGCTGCTCCGGCAGCTCGCGAATCCAGATGTTTCGAAATTGCATGGGGTTGCCGTGGTCCTGGAGGCTAATCGGCCCCTTGTCAGAATGTGGTCGATATTTGGCCTTCTTTTTATATTCTGTTCTGCCCTTGATCTCCACGTTGTTATGTACCACGACGCCGTTATGTAACACGGTGATTCGCGCCGGACGAATACATTTGCCGGCCCTATCGAAGATAGGACGCACGAAGCTGACATCATAGCTCTGCCATTGGCCGGGTCCTCGGCAGGCGTTGACCAGCGGCGGATACTGGCTGTAAATCGATGCGGCCTGACCGTCAGGATAGGTATCATTCTTGTAGGAATCAAGCACCTGCAGTTCATATATATCCATTAAGAAAACGCCGCTGTTGCCGCGACCCTGACCCCTGCCTTTGATAACCGTCGGGGTGGCCCACTCGATGTGCAACTGGCAATTGCCGAACGATTTCTTTGTGCGAATGCTGCCGGTTTTGTTGACCTCCATATAGCCGTTTTCGACTTTCCACTTTGCTTCGCCCTTGCCGCCGCGCCACTGCGAGAGGTCGTTGCCGTCGAAAAGGACGATTGCATCCGACGGGGGCTGGCCGAGCTGCGCGGCTGGGGTGATGACCGGGGGCCGCGGACGTGTTTTATCGTGCACGTCATACTTCACGACTTGCTTTGCAGCATAGCCGGTTACACACGCAAACAGTGCCACCAGAAGCAGGCAAACAGCACTCTTCGTCAGGATTGATTTTTCTTTCATAACTACCTCCTTCGTTCTGCTGTTAACTGAAATTGACCAAACGGCCCCAGCCGGGCTACGTTGCCGGGCTTTGGAGCCATCATAATACCCGAATCGGCCGCGAAATTCCACTTCGTTTTGCGAATATGTGCAAAATAGCTTTCCGGTCAATTAGTGTATGGTACAGTTCCTGTCTCATTGACGATATGGCCCCACTTCTTGATGTACTGCCGGCCCGGCAGGAACTCGTCATTGGTCTGCTTTAGCTTTTGCGATAAAACACTGTCCATTTTTTTCTGCAATTCGGCGTGCACAGCGTTATTGCAAAGGTTATTGAGCTGATAGGGGTCTCGCTTGTTATCATAAAGCAGCCAGGGGCCGTTCAGGTCTCGCACATAGGTATAACGCCGGGTGCGCAGGCCGCGATATTCCCTGCCGCCCCGCTTTTTAGACCACTGGCCAAAGGGCGATGGGCAGCTAATCAGCACGACGTCATTCTTCGGTCTCTCCGTCCCTTTCAAAACGCCGGAGAAATCGGTCCCTTCGACCGTATCAGGTATCTCTATACCGCTTAAACCCAGCAGTGTCGGCATAATATCAGGCGTGTTGAGGGGCATATCGATTGTTCTGCCTTTCGTGCCGAGCGCTGCCGGGTAGCGCAACAGGAACGGAACCAGAATGGACTCGTCCCAGGGCTTCTGCTTTTTTTGCTTGCCCTGAGAATAAAGCATGTCCCCATGGTCAGAGGTAAAGACAAAAATGGTGTCATTTTCCAGGCCGCATTCTTTAAGGGTTTGAAGGATTTCTCCAATGCAGTCATCGAGGGCAGCAATGTGGGCGTAGTAGCCGGCAAGGGTTTGTCTCGCTTTGGCTTCAAGATGCTCAGGGACATTGGGTCGTAATTTCAATTCCTCCGGCTTAAATAAATCCTTATATTTTTGGGGTGCGGTGTGATAAGGAGAATGCGGCGGCCCCCACGAAAGAAATAAAGCAAAAGGTCTGTTGTCCGAGTGCCCGCGAATGTACCGGCGGGCTTCGCGGGTCTGAGCGATTGCGTCATAGCCGTTCCATTTGAGCTTTACATTTTTATCCGCGTAATAGAAAGAGTTATTGTAGTTATGCGTACAGTCCAATGCCTTCCAAAATCTAAAGCCCTGCCGTCTGTCTCTGGGAATAAAGGCGGCTCTACGATTTCCATTTAAATGCCATTTGCCGATGTACGCTGTTTGATAGCCCGCCCTGTTATAAGCGTGGGCGATGGAGACGGCATCGGTACTTAACAGCACATCGTTCAGAAAGACGCCGTGAGTGAGGGGGTATCGGCCGGTCATCAAGCTGGCGCGATAAGGGGAGCACACCGGACAGCCGGACACGGCGTTGGTTAAGTTGATGCCTTCTTTCGCGAGTTTGTCAAGATTCGGCGTCTTCGCGTTCGGGTCTCCTGCGTAGCCGGC
>CAZWKM010000389.1:0-2275 GCA_964634165.1 uncultured Pirellulales bacterium
GAGCTGCATTTATCATCAACCTCCTGCATCTAACAAAGCTGCTTAAACAACATAATTCTACACTTCTTGTGGCTGAAAATCAATAAAATTTGCAAAAAATATCGATTGGAATGGCCAGCAAACTCCGCCCACCGTTCTGAAGAGTCCGGACTAAGAGCAAAACTAACTCCGAGATACGAGATACGCTGTCCGCTATGAAGCTGGAACCAGACGCAGTATTAGTTTCTCCTCCTGTATTGTTATTTTCTCTATTCGCAGTTTCTTGTTCTCACTTTCAAAAATATCCGCGATATCAAAGACCGGCTCGAACGGCTCGTCATTTAGTAATGACCCTGCTATCTTTGCCCCCAAATCCTCTGTGTCAATGGGCACCGTCGCAAGCCGTTGTGCATACATTCTTTTGGCTATCATCCTGGCAAGAGGCGTGATATTCATAGCACCGATTTTCACTTTCGCCACGTGCAGGTTCAAGAGGCCCTCTTTGTCAAGCCTGGGCTTGGCCACAACAGTAACGACAAGGTCCGCACCTTTCATATTTGCCGTTCCCATCAGTTCTATGCTCTCTGGTGCAAAAAACACCACAGGCGCCGAAAACCTGACGCCTTCGGACTCCTTCGGCCATTTAGACCAGGCGATTATTTCGTTTATCCCCTTCTGGGTGACGACCAGGTCGAACGGCTCTTCACGCTGTGCACCGTTATGAATAGCTGGACCCAATATATTTGTTAGATATGGACTGACCAGCTTATCGTCAGTATATTCGGGCGGCTTATAACGACCGGGCTTGTGTAGAAGTAAGGCAAAGATGACAATCGCTATAGCCAGGTCAATCAAAAGCCAGTATCTTTTTTTGAATTTTCTTTTTTTGCGTTTTTTCAAATCTGCTCCCGTACTTCGATTAATCGGCAATCAATTATCAATTTCCGAGGCAAAACATCCCTGTTTCGCCAGGCTTCGGGAATCTTCGCATCGTGCTTCGATTTCTGCCTTGCTCGAAACCGTTTATTTGATTATAGTGTTTTAGACGTTTGGTAAAAAGGTTTTTTCAGCAGGCTTGCAGGCTTTTATGAAAGGAATTAAATAATGGCGAGTCATTTTGCCGACCGGCTCTTCGATGCCGTAAAAAGCAAGAAAACTTCTTTGACTGTCGGGTTAGACCCTGTTTACAGCCGGCTCCCCCCGGCGATAAAAAACCATCGCGATATGAACGATGAGTTTGATGCCGCTGCTGCGGTGGACGCAATATTCGATTTTTGCACACAGGCGATGCGAATCATCGCGCCGATGGTGCCGGCAGTGAAGATGAATATCGCCTTTTTCGAAAAGTATCTCTGGGAGGGGATGGAGACTTACTATGCGCTGATTTCCGAGGCCGACGATTTGGGCCTGGAAATAATCGGCGACGTAAAACGCGGCGACATAGGCCACACCGCGGAGCTTTACGCCGCTGCTCATCTGGAAAATCCCGAATTGACCGGCCTGGAGGATACCCTTGCTCCCGATGCTATAACCGTAAACGGCTTTGCAGGCCTTGACGGCATCGAGCCTTTTGCACGTATGGCTGACCGGCAGGGAAAAGGTATCTTCGTCTGGGTCCGCTCAAGCAACCCTTCAGCAGCAGCCGTTCAGGATTTTGCCGATGCAGACGGCAAAACTATGTACGAAAAGCTCGCAGAAATCATCGCCCAAATCGCCAACGAACCCGAACGAATCGGAAACCGCGGCTACAGTAACGTAGGAATGATAGTCGGCGGTACTACACCCCCTGTCTCAGCCGCCCTGCGCCAAAAGTATGATAAGGTATGGTTTCTTGTGCCGGGCTACGGCTCACAGGGCGCCTCCGCTGCCGACTGCGTGCGGTTCTGCAAGCCCGACGGCACCGGGGCCTTAATTAACGCATCACGCTCGATAATTTATGCCTATGAAAAGCCGCAATACAAAGAGCAGTTCAGCGATGACTGGAAAAGGTGCATCGAGCAGGCCGTTATCGATGCAAAGCTGGACCTCGCAAATGCAATGCAGACTTTGATATGAAAAAGGAATTTTTCGCCGACAAAAAGGTTTTAGTTATGGGCCTGGGACGCTTCGGCGGCGGTGTTGATGTCGCTGAATTTGCCGCAAACGTCGGTGCAAAGGTAATAATAACGGATTTAGCTTCAGCCGACCAGCTAAACGATTCGATAAAAAAGCTCGAAAAATTTCCCGATATAGAATTTCATCTCGGCTCACACGACCCTGCCGATTTCCAGCAAGCCGATATTATCGTAGCCAATCC
>CAZWKM010000390.1:0-2267 GCA_964634165.1 uncultured Pirellulales bacterium
AGGCGGCGGCACAATCAGGTATCAACAACGGAACCATTACGCTTTTCAACGTCGGCTCGACGGCGGGGATTACGACTACGGAATATGAGCCGGGGCTGGTTAATTACGATATAGCAGCGGCGTTTGAAAAAATCGCACCGCAAAATAACCGGTATGAGCACGAAGAGACCTGGCACGACGATAACGGTCATTCCCACGTGCGGGCCTCGCTTTTAGGGCCTTCTTTGAGCGTGCCCGTCGTTGACGGCCGACTTACCTTAGGCACCTGGCAGCAAATCATCTTAGTGGATTTCGATACCAGGTCGAGAACAAGGACGGTCATCTGCCAGATAATCGGCGAGTGAACAATTTAACTATTTACTATTTATTATTGAAGAGAACGCGTATTTAGCACGAAAATAGTAAATAGAAGAACAGTTTTTTGGGCGTATCTATTACTATGGATATCCGGAGTATAAAAACGGTTTGCGTAACAAGCGTACTGCTTACAGGTTTTTTTATAGCGGGCTGTGGTGAGCCGGGCAGGACAGGTAAGGGACCGCTGGCATTCGAGGCGGATTTGGGCCCTACAATAGGGTTGCTGGCCGAGGTATTCTCGCCTGAACCAATCCTCGTCGAAGGGTACGGGGTGGTAGCCGGTCTTAACGGGACAGGTTCTGCGGAATGTCCGCCACAGATTAGAGCATATCTTGAACAATATATCCTAAGGCAATTGGCCGAGCCCAAAATAGACGTTGAAAAATTTATCAGCAGTCGCGATACCGCTGTAGTATTAGTGCACGGGTTAATACCGGCAACGGCTTCAAAAAACCAATACTTCGATGTCAGAGTAGCCGCCCTGCCTGGTACGCAAACAACTTCTCTGGAAGGCGGCTGGTTGTATGGTGCTGAGCTTAAGACGGCAGGAAGCTTCGGCATAACTACAAAAGTTTTAGCTACGGCAAAAGGGCCGGTCTTTATAGATACAATCAGCACTTCCGGAACAGATAAAAAAATCGGATATGTCCTGGCCGGCGGTACGGTGCTTGACGATTACAAGGTATGGCTGGTACTTCGGCGTCCGGATTATAGAACCGCAGGCCGTATTCGTGACCGCTTAAACGCATGTTGGGACGGTATGGCCAAAGCGGTAAACGAGTGGCAGATTGAATTGAAAGTACCGGCCAAATACAGAGAACAAAAACAAAGGTTCGTCTCGATAGTCAAGGCAACGTATCTTTCCGAGACGCGGGAAATCACCAGAGAAAGAATAAAGACATTTGTTAGAAAGCTTGCTGCTTCCAAGGACAAGGAGCAAAGTGAAACTGCTCTTGAGGCGATAGGCAACGAAAGTCTTAGCAAGCTGCCTGCGCTGTTGAATTCATCCAATGAGGAGGTTCGTCTGCGGGCAGCCAGATGTATGCTTAACCTGGGCAGCGATGCCGGTTTGATGGTTCTCAGACAGATAGCTTTGGACAAAACTTCGACTTACAGAATCGAGGCTCTGGAGTCGATAACTTTGGGCGCCAGACGCAACGATGCTGCGAGAATATCGCAGAGGTTGCTGCGGGACGAAGATTTCGCAATCAGATTGGCTGCATACGAGCAACTGCGAAAATTAGACGATATTACCGTAACGCAAACGCTCATTGCGCGTAATTTTTATCTGGAAGAAATCGCACAAGCCGAACACACAACGATTTTTGTTTCCCGGAGCGGTCAGCCGCGAATCGTGTTATTCGGTGCGCCGATATCCTGCCGGCGCAATATTTTTGTGGAGTCAGCAGACGGCAATATAACAATAAACGCACCGGCCGGCCAAAAATACGTCTCAATAATGCGCAAACACCCCAAGCGGCCCAGCGTAATAGTACAATTGAAAAGCACTTTTGAACTCAGCGATATTATTCAAACACTCTGCGAAGAGCCCCTCAAAAAAGCTGAGGAAGGACATCTCGGCTTAGGCGTTTCGTATGCCGATATGATAGCCCTTTTGAAGCGGATGTGCGATAAAGGCGCTGTAAGAGCAGAGTTTCGGGCCGGGGCCCTACCCAGAATGGAATGACGCGGATTTTTTTGCCTTTGAAATTGGCTTTGTTTGGGTTTGAATTGGGTTTGTTTTGGCATTTTATTGGCTTTAATTGGCTTTGATTGGGTTTGTATTGGGTTTGAATTGGGTTTGTTTTTCCCACGTTTACCAAGTGTCCTTTCTCCATAATTCCTTGTTAATACCTTATTTACGTTCATTTGCAATCCGCCTACGGCGGACAAGATTGGGTTCGTTTTGC
>CAZWKM010000391.1:0-2262 GCA_964634165.1 uncultured Pirellulales bacterium
GATAAGCGTGCTGAATATCTGCTCGGTAAAAAAGTCCGCCTTCCAATCGTAGGTCGAATCATCCCTATCATCGCCGATGAGCATGTTGTTCTGCCCGACGCTGAAAGCGAAGACGAAAAGGCGAGGTTTTCTACCGGCTTCTTGAAGGTAACGCCAGCTCACGACCCGGATGACTGGGAGATTGGCCAGCGGCACGAACTGGAAGTTGTGAACGTGATGGCACCGGACGGCTCAATCAGCGATAAGTACGGCTGGGGAGATGCTGACTCCCCGGAAGCACAATCCTTACTTGGTATGGACCGTTTCGAGGCACGCCAGGCCATCGTTGAATGGTTCCGTAAAGAGAATCTTCTTGAGGACGTTCGCGAATACGCCCACGAGGTCGGACACAGTTACCGCAGCCACGTGCCGATTGAGCCGTATCTTTCCGACCAGTGGTATATTTCGGTCAAAAAGCCAATTGAGCATTTGGCAGAGAATTTTGGCTCCGGATTAATTGAGGGGACTGATGTGCCGGTGAATTCATTAGCTGGTCTTGCATTAAAGCCGCTGATTGACGGTCGCCTGAGGTTTATTCCTGAGCGTTATGCCAAGACCTATCAAAGCTGGCTGGAAAACCTCCGAGACTGGCCCATAAGCAGGCAGCTCTGGTGGGGACACAGAATCCCAATTTGGTATTGTCAGAAATGCGGTCAAACCAACACCGGTATGAAAGACCCCACAAGCTGCGAAAAGTGCGGCTGCGATGACTTAGTCCAGGACCCGGACGTTCTGGATACGTGGTTTAGTTCGGCGCTTTGGCCGTTTAGTACGATGGGTTGGCCGGATGATACGCCGGAGCTTAAAACATTCTATCCGGGCGATTTGCTTTGTACTGCCCGCGACATTATCACACTGTGGGTCTCGCGTATGGTGATGATGGGCCAATACTGCGTCGGTAATATTCCTTTCAGTGATGTGTATATTCACGCGATGCTTCAAGATGGCGAGGGACGCAGGATGTCCAAGAGCCTCGGCAATGGAATTGACCCACTGGTGGTAATTAACAGTCACGGGGCCGACGCGATGCGGTTTACCTTAGCCAGCATGACCACGGATACGCAGGATATTCGGATGCCGGTGCAGAAAATGAAACTGCCCGATGGACGAATGGAAAACACTTCCCCGAAGTTTGACATCGGGCGGAATTTCTGTAACAAGCTCTGGAACGCATCACGTTTTGCCTTGATGAATCTCGAGGGAATCGAGCCGGGCAAATTTGACAAAGACAAAATGACAATCACCGATAGGTGGATTCTTTCCCGCCTGGCGCAAACTGTCGCTGAGGCTGGCGAGTCCTTAAACGAATTCAAATACAGCGAGCCGTTAGCACAGCTTTACAGATTTTTCTGGAATGACTTTTGCGACTGGTATCTCGAATGGGTTAAGCCGAGGATGCAGGATGAGCAGCAAAAGCCGATTGCTCAAAACATTTTAGCTTTTGTGCTGGACCAGATTTTGCGCCTATTGCATCCGTTTGTGCCGTTTATCACCGAAGGAATATTCCAGAAACTCAATGAAATTTCACCCACCAGAGGCCTTCAGGGCATAGCGGAAGCGAAAAGATCCGAAGCGTTGGTAGCTGCCGAATGGCCAAGGGAAATTGATTCCCTACGAGAGCCGGACGCTGAGAAACAGATTGAAATTATACAAGCTGCAATTCGGACTATACGGGATATTAGAAGCAATAGAAACATACCACCAAAGGAGATGTTAGTTGTATCTGCAAAGTCGCAACAAGAAAGCGTTGATATTCTGAACCGAAATGCCGAACTCATCCAGCAGTTGGCCGGCGTAAAAGAATTTAAGGCAGGCATAGATATTGTAAAACCCGCAAACGCTGCAGTTGCAATCGTGGATGCAACGGAAGTTTATGTACATAATGCCATTGACCCGCAAGCCGAACGGCAGCGGCTGGAAAAACAGAAACAGCAGATTGAAGAAGCAAAAAAGGCGGTAGAGGCGAAGCTGGCCAATGAAAATTTTGTTACCAAGGCCAAGCCGGAAGTAGTGGCCCGGGCCAGAGACCGGCTGGCTGAGCTATCAGAACAATTAAAGACCGTTGAGAAACACCTTTCGGAATTAAACGATTGACAGGGGCCCCATTTTGCCCCCGCTGCTTCGTTTTTGCGAAGCAAAACGGCGGGGGTCGCAAAATGGGAACCCCGCAATAAAGGCGGTGCCAAAATGGAAACAGAAGCCGAATTATCACGCATAATCATT
>CAZWKM010000392.1:0-2250 GCA_964634165.1 uncultured Pirellulales bacterium
TTCCCTATTCTCCTGCTTTTTACACCATTTATATCACTACTTTTCGTTATATTATCTGGGATTTCCCATATACCATTATATATCTCAGCTCAGCTACGCCGCTGGGCCTCTTTTCTAATAGAATACCAAATCTGTCTCGAAAACTCAAGCATATTATGCCGGAAACCGCCAAAAAGTCGAGCACATACGTCCAAAACCCACTTTTTCCCATTATCTCGGCAGACTGCCGTCGTTGCCCTCCATTCCTTCAGCCCGATTTTCGGCAGTTCTACACATCATCCCAGCCTCGCGGGTAGGCAAGCAAACCTGCATCACTGGTCACTTTAGTTCCGTGAAATTCGAGCTTCAATCTGCGGTCAAAATCGAGCTTAAGAGCGTCCTTGCGTGCTTCACCCATTGGGTTCTCCCGTATCAGATGGTCGAAACTGGCTTGAGTGGTCTCCATAAGCTCTATACTATCAGAGTAATACCGATTTGTCACGGTTTACTTGGGAAATCCGGGGTAAATCCTGTTATCCTGTCAAATTTTTCTTTGTCCCTTCCTTGTCCCCGTGTCTTACTCGCGGCAGCGAGTAGCGGGGAGTGCCTTTTCGCTGCTAATTCTTATCCTGAAATTTGCAACCAGCAGACCAAAACTACGAACTATGAACTACGAACTACGAACTAAAACACGCGCAATTTAGCGCATTTTTCACACAACTTTTCAAATATTTTCGAACGTTTCACATCATTTTTCGAATATTTTCAAACGTTTTCGAATGTTTTCGAATATTTTCAAACGTTTTTGAGCGCTTTTTTCTTACCTATTTTGCCTAAACCCTACAACCCAATCCCTCGACCCCCGTTTTTACCCCAAAAATCAACGTTAGCCCCGAAAAATAACCCGAAAAACCCTATTTTTTCCCTAAATCACGATAATTTTAGTCCTAATTCTGTTAATTCATCCTTCGTAGCAGTGCTGCTCGCGAAATTTATCTGGATTAAAGCGCAAATAATTGATAAAACAGCAGCGATTCTAAACCGATAGGTAGTAATAAGGGAAATAATGGCATCTGATAAGCTGAATATCTATAAAAAGCCGAAACTCGATAACCCTCGGCTATTACTGGGTTTCTCCGGCTGGATGGACGGCGGTAAGGTCTCGACAGGAACGGTAAAGTGCCTTATCGACAAGCTGGCCGCGGAGAAATTTGCCGACATCGAGCCGAACAACTTCTATATCTGCAGTTTCCCCGGCTCAATGGAAATAACAGCGCTATTCAGACCGCACGCGAAGGTAAAAGACGGCCTGATAAGCTCTTATGAGGTGCCGGAAAATGCGTTTTTCTACGACGAGCAAAACAATCTTATACTGTTTTCAGGCAAAGAGCCCAATCTGCAGTGGGAAGAATTTGCCGAATGTATCTTCTCGTTGTGTGCGGAATTCGGCGTTAAAGTGATATATTTCATAGGCAGTGTAGCTGGCCTCGTGCCTCATACCCGCGAACCACGGCTCTTCTGCTCCGTCTCGCACGCAGAACTTAAAAAGACTCTCCAGCATTACGGCGTAAATTTCACCAACTACGAAGGGCCCGCCAGTTTCATCACTTACCTGACGGTCAACGCCAACAAACAGAATTTGAGTATGGCAAGTTTCGTGGCCACGATTCCTGCTTATGTCCAGGGGGACAACCCCAAGTGCATAGAGGCGGTAACGAGACGGCTGGTGGGTATTCTGGGGCTGCAAATAGAGCTTGACGACCTCAGGACTGTTAGCGACAAGTTCGAAAAGAAATTAAGCGATATTGTGCAGGAGCAGCCGGAATTGGCCGGCAATATCCACAAGATGGAAGAAGACTACGACAACCAGATTTTCGATAGCGAAATGGGGGATTTGAAAATGTGGCTCCAGCAGCAGGGAATCCGGCTGGACTAAGAACGGGGGCCTGTGTTTTTCTGGAAAAGTGGCAGAACTTTACATTCAGCATTTTTTTGCCTTTGAAATTGGTCCCCGGTTTGAGGATTCCGAGAAGCCCACCCGTAGGGGTTTCCGCTCCCTTAGGGATAAATTCGCTTCGAGTTTGAAATTGGGTTTGATTGGGTTTGTTTTGCATAATCGTTCATTGTTCATTGTTCGTTGTTCGTTGTTATAATCCTTTGTTATAAGTGAGTTTACGTTCATTTTGGCTTTTCGGAGATTGGGTTTGATTGGGTTTGTATTGGGTTTGTTTTTATTGGCATTGTTCATAGTTATTTGTTCGTAGTTCATTG
>CAZWKM010000393.1:0-2243 GCA_964634165.1 uncultured Pirellulales bacterium
GAATTAAAATTTGCGAGCAGTATTTTTACCTACAGAAGTAATAAATTCAACAAAAACAATCAATCAAAGGCAAAAGTTTGCATTGCGTTCAAAAGCGTAATGGCTATAATTGGCTGATAATAAGTGCTCTGGTGCATTTTGTACGCTAAATGCCGTGTGCTGATAAGTCGAGGTAAAAAGTGAAATTCCAGGTTTTTAAAAACGGCAGGCTTGTTGACAAATTCAGGTTGTGCGGCGCTTATCTTTTCGGAACTGACGGCATTACCATTCACCGAACTCAGATTACGTTCAAAAATAGCGTTATCAACTGTGAAAAGCCGAATCTGGAGACATCGGGACTCGCTTTGCTCTGGCCTATTGACGGTTTCGGCAAGGTGCTTTTACCGACAACCTGCCTGCCTGAAAGAACTCACCCATACAACTTGAATGTCGAGATAGCACGGGCGAAGTTAATGCAAATCATTAACAAGAGAGAGGACTGGACGTTTTTCAATCAATTAGAGGGTTTGGGCAATATCTCCAAAGAAGCACAGGATTTATTTATCAAGGCACTTCAAAACATTTCTGACGCACCGCTGGCGTCTAAATTAGCGGATAAATCACTTGAAAAAGCTATAATTTTCTCCGAGAAGTTGGCAACAAAACAGGCCAAATCACTTTTTGATGCAAGGAGCAAAAACCATGGCTTCGGCCGAGGCTGCCTTGGCTGTCGAGTAGACCCTGGACAGATTACCAATCCTAAATATGTTGAGAAGCTGCTCAAATTGTTTGGCTTTGTAACGATACCTGTAAATTGGGCCCAGATAGAATCTCGTAAAGGTATTTACGATTTTTCAATGCTTGATGCCTGTATTGATGTACTCGGTAAAAAGAAATTGGCAATCGGGGCAGGGCCGCTGCTTCGTTTCTCGAAAGAATTTCTGCCCAAGTGGCTGCTGCGGAGTGGGACAGGCTTTGAAAAGGTTCGCGAAACTGCGTATCAATTCGTTTCAAATATAATTGCTCGGTATTCAGGCATTATTCGTGAGTGGGGCGTTGTAAGCGGCCTGAATGCTTTTAATCATTTTGAGTTTAGCTTCGAGCAAATTCTGGAAATGACCCGTGCGGCCAATATGGCCGTAAAGCAGGAAAGCGACAGGACTCTGAAAATAATAGAAATCAGCAACCCCTGGGGTGAATATTACGCAACAAACCCAAATACCATCCCACCATTAGTGTATGTGGATATGGTAGTGCAGAGCGGTATTAATTTTGATGCGTTCGGGTTGCAAATGCAGTTCGGCAAAAATCAAGCCGGTATGCACATCAGAGATATGATGCAGATATCGGCAGTTTTAGATTACTTTGGGCCGATAGCAAAGCCATTGTACATAACCGATGTGGAAGTGCCGAGCCAAAACGGCGTTGGCCTGCATGATGGCAAAGTTGCTGGCGTGTGGCACGAGGAATGGGACCAATCAAGGCAGGAACAATGGATTGAGCAGTTCTATCAAATAGCGCTTAGCAAACCATTTGTTGACACAGTGACATACTCGAACCTTGCCGATACAGACAATAGTACCATAGCCAACAGCGGCCTGTTGACGGACCAGCTCGAACCCAAAAAATCCTTTCAAACCTTGATGAACCTGCATAATGCTATTTTTAATTGGTAAACGGCAACTGCGTTCAGGAATAAAAACCATCAATCAGCGTGAACTTAAAAATTAGCTATGGCAACCGATAATTTTGGCCAACAAACACAAACCGGGCAGAACAGGATTCAATCATTCGCATTTGTTATCGCTGCGGGCGTATGTGTTTTGTTTTCTATCGCCCTTGCTACCTCAAGTCTTTTGGGCGTTGGACAATCGTGCCAAATCGTGTTGGACGAGCAAATAAATCCAAACGATGCACCGCTGGCGTCTCTGGTAAGATTGCCCGGTATAGGTATTGGAAAAGCTAATGCTATAGTGGCGTACCGCGAGAATTTTGGCCGAAAGGACAGTGATAGCAGAGCCTTTCGAAGTTGTAATGATTTGCAGAAGGTCAAAGGCATAGGGCCAAAAACAGCACAGAAGATATGCCAATGGCTGAAGTTTGAATAGCGATAGCATAAGCGTATCCGCTACTCTCAGGCAGAGAAAAAAATGGACGAGTGGGAAATTGATAAGCCGCTTGGACAATGTTCTGGCAGCGGCAAAAAAATTGAATACGGCGAAGAATATTTTGCCGCCTTGGTGGAAACCGACCAGGGACTGGCC
>CAZWKM010000394.1:0-2241 GCA_964634165.1 uncultured Pirellulales bacterium
AAAATGCGTTTGCCGATATGCCCGACGATATTCCAGTCAAAGGTCAGCCCTGTGCCGCCATATTTCTCAGGGTCGAAAGCATCCAGCAAAATGGCGTCTGTGAAAAAAAATTCTGCTTGTTGAATATCGTTCCGGTCTTTTACCCGCAGCGCCTTCATAGTTTTTACATTAAGAGAAAGAAACGAGTTGCAGAACTCCGGGCTTTCATCGCCGTGCAACTGCACCCAGTTTAATTGGCATAAGTCCATCGTTTCTCGGATTTGCTCGAGCGAAGCATTCACAAACACGCCGGCGATGTCTATAAAACCAGGCAGTTTGCTTATTATCTCCCGCGCCTTTTCCGGCGGTACAAACCTCGGACTCTTCGGATAAAAATTAAAGCCTAACAAATCCGCACCCATATCCAGCGCCGCCGCGGCGTCTTCGTAATTGGTAATACCACAAATTTTAACTTTCACTATCAGCATATTCGCCGCTCGTAGCTCGTGTCCCGCTTTCCGGGTCACGTTTTACGCTTTATTTGACACCTCGATTAACTTTTCCAGACAAGCAAGCGCCTTGCCATCACTGGCAGAAGTATTTGCCATCTCAATTGCCGATTGGAAGTCGTCAGCTAAATTGCCGGCGATTATTGCGGCGGCGGCATTTAGAATAACAATGTCTTTGCGAGGCCCGCTTTCTTTGCCGCTTAGTATGCCCCTTAAAATCTTCGCGCTTGTTTTGACATCGGTTACTTTTAGCTCGTCTATACCGGCCAACGTGATGCCCAAATCTTGCGGGTTCAGTTCTTTATTTGTAATTTGACCTTCTTTTAGTTCAGCTATTTTGGTAATTCCTGCTGTGCTTATCTCGTCCATTCCGTTACCGTGGACCACCATTGCGTACCGGGTGCCCAGCAGCTTGAGTGCCTCGGCAACAATCTGCATCAAATTTTCATCGGCTACTCCCAACACCTGCGCCGTTGCATTGGCCGGATTGGCCAGAGGTCCGAGGATGTTGAAGACCGTTCTAAAGCCGAGACCCTTGCGTATCGGCTGAACATATTTCATCGCCGGATGGAACATCGGTGCGAACATAAATCCGATATGTGCCTGTTTTATACACTCTGCCACGACCTCGGCAGAGGCATCTATCTTAACACCTAATTCCTCAAGCACGTCAGCCGAGCCGCACTTACTGGTTATCCCGCGATTGCCGTGTTTGGCCACATAAACTCCTGCGCCTGCTGCAACTACGGCCGCCGCAGTCGAAATGTTAGAGGTCTTAAATGCCCCCCCGCCCGTGCCGCAGGTGTCAACCAAATTATCGATATCGACCTTTACGGCAACAGCGTGGTTTCGCAGCGATCTGGCAAGCCCTGCCAGTTCCGGCGCCGTTGCTCCTTTGGCCCGCATTGCAGTAAGAAATGCTGCAATCTGAACTTCGGGCAGTCCGCCTTCAAAAATAATATCCAGCAGCCGGGTCGCTTGTTCAAAGCCCAAACTCTCACCCTGCAGTAACGGCTCAATATATTCGATTATTGTTGCCATTGTCGGCCCCTCTTCATGTCATTCCTGCGGAAGCAGGAATCCAATTCCTCTTTTTTGTTTTTTACTTTTTAATTTCTCTGCGTCCTCTGTGGTTCATTTTCTTCTTGTTTTTGCCTTTGCGATTGATAAAATGTTTTCGATTATCTTGCCGCCTGCAGGGGTCAAAATACTTTCCGGATGAAACTGCACGCCGAATATCGGAAGCTCTTTGTGCTTAACGCCCATAATAATCCCCTCGAACTCAGCGGTTTTTTCCAGGCAGTCCGGCAGCTCCAGCACGCAAAGACTGTGATAGCGTCCTGCCTGGAGGGGATTTTCGACGCCGGCAAATACGCCCTTTTCGTCGTGTGTTACTCTTGAGGGCTTGCCGTGCATTGGTTCCGGCGCATGGCCGATTTTTCCGCCGAAATACTGCACAATTACCTGGTGACCCAGGCATACGCCGAGTATTGGCAGTTTGTCTTTGAAATAATCTACTGCTGAGAGCGAGACACCGGCTGTGTCCGGCGTGCCCGGGCCCGGTGAAATCACAAGAAGGTCCGGACCAAATTCGTCGGCCAGCACTTTAAGCTCCTCAAGCTCGGTGTCGGCCCGGTAAACCCTGGCCTGGCAGCCGCGCTTACAGAAGTCATCGACCAGGTTGTATGTGAACGAATCGAAGTTATCGATGAACAAAACTTTTTTGGCTTTTTCTTCCATAAGATTTTGCCCT
>CAZWKM010000395.1:0-2222 GCA_964634165.1 uncultured Pirellulales bacterium
AATACGAGATACGAGATACAAACCCAATCAAACTCGAAGCGAATTTATCCCTAAGCGAAGCGGAGATCCCTACGGGTGAGCTTCTCGGAATCCTCAAACCGGGGACCAATCCCCCAACCCCCGTTTTTACCCCCAAAACCCTAACGTTTCCGCAATAAAGTCCCTGCCAGAAATCGCCGAAAATACTTCATAGTGTGTACAAAAACGTCTCAAAAGCATTAAAACAGAAAGAAAACTCGATTTATTAAGGAGTTTGAAGATGTCCTGGAACTTATTTGAAAGAATTATCAACGCCCTCAGGCCCGCCAAAGAATCCGAGCAGACACCTGACACGCCACAGTCCTGGCCTCAAGAATCTGAGCAGCCGTCTGATACTTCACAGTCCTGGCCTGAAGGTGGTACCGAGCCCCCGGAAGCCTCGCAAGAACCCTCTCCTGACTTTCAGGAGACGACCAATCCGACACAGCCGAATCAATGGCAAGAAGATTGACAGGCTAAAAAAATCTCGTCATTAGACACGAGGGCGCCGTAGGCGGGCATAAAGGTTACTTCGAGGCCTTGCTTCATCGCTGTCTGGGCCAGCAGTCTGCCGGTCACAGCCGATTTTTCGGCTCTCAATCGTGCTGTGTAAGCTGTTCGTGCGCCCGGAGCTCCCAGTTTCTTCAAATCTTTTTGCATTTTGACTTTTGACTTTTGAACTGCTGCCGCCTGTCAACTTGGCGTAGTCACCTTTTTTTTATGCCAAAATTTGCATTTTTCACTGCCAAAATCCAGCCCGGCTTGGCCCATTATCAATTTTTGCATTCCATAATTGCTTATAGCAAAACCACTTAAGACAGAAAGCTCTGAAACGAGCCGTGTTTGCTTAAAAGCTGGTATATTTTTTGCTAATCTGGTATAAATTATGCGTAAAATTAACGATTGAACTTTTTTTGAAGGAGACAAGCAATTATGGCAGTTAAAGAATTGGCATTCGAATCTGATGCAAGAGCCGGTCTGCTGGCCGGCGTGGAAAAACTGGCGGCAGCGGTCAAACCAACGCTCGGCCCAAGAGGCCGAAACGCTATCATCGACAAAAGCTGGGGCGGACCAACCGTAACCAAAGACGGCGTAACGGTAGCTGAAGAAATCGAACTTATCGACAAAAACGAAAACCTCGGAGCAAAACTGGTAAAGGAAGCCGCAAGCAAAACCTCAAAAATCGCCGGCGACGGAACGACAACCGCTACCATCCTCACCGAAGCACTATTCAAGGAAGCTTACAAAAACCTCACGGCAGGGGCAGATGCTATGGCCCTGGCCCGCGGGATGCAAAAGAGCGCCAAAGCGGTAACCGACAAGCTCGCCTCCCTCGCAAAGCCCATCGATATCACCAAAACCGATGACATAATCAACATCGCCTCGGTATCGGCCAACAACGACATAGAAATCGGAAAGATTATGGCCGAAGCCTTCCAGCGGGTCGGCAAAGACGGCGTTATCACCGTCGAAGAGGGCAAAAGTCTCGAGACAACCGTCGAGTTTGTAGAAGGAATGCAGTTTGACCGCGGCTATCTTTCGCCGCATTTCGTAACCGACGTCGAGAATATGGTCTGCGAACTGGAAAAAGCGTACATACTTGTTCACGAGGACAAAATCAGCAATGTAGCCACACTCGTGCCACTGCTTGAGAAGATTACAAGAAGCAACAGGCCGCTGCTGATTATCGCAGAAGACGTCGAGAGCCAGGCCCTCGCAACGCTGGTGGTCAACAAGCTAAAGGGCGTCCTGCAGGTTGCAGCGGTTAAAGCCCCCGGCTACGGCGACCGCAGAAAGGCGATGCTGCAGGACATAGCAGTCTTGACGGGTGCAGAGCCCATTTTCAAAGATTTGGGAATCGAGATGGAAAATATCAGCATCAGGCAGCTCGGCCAGGCCAAAAAGGTAACCATCGACAACGACAATACAATCATCGTTGAAGGTGCCGGCAGTGAAAAAGCCATCAGCGGCAGAATCAAGCAAATCCAGAGCGAAATAGAAATCACAACCAGCGATTATGACCGCGAGAAACTGCAGGAACGGCTCGCCAAGCTAACCGGCGGCGTCGCTCAAATCAATGTCGGTGCCGCAAGTGAAACGGAAATGAAGGAAAGGAAAGCCCGAATCGAAGATGCCCTCCACGCCACCAGGGCAGCTATCGAAGAAGGTATTGTGCCCGGCGGGGGCGTAGCCCTCATCCGCTG
>CAZWKM010000396.1:0-2214 GCA_964634165.1 uncultured Pirellulales bacterium
TTAAGCCGTAGGTCTTGGGTTCGAGTCCCAACACTCTCATTGCTGCAGGCATGTTATTCATAAGTACACACCTGATGTTGGGCCGTACAACGCCGCGCACAAACCGGAACGCTGGTTTGCCAGGCCCGGCGAACCTGGCCTGTTCACCTGCACGTGGCCAAAGAGCCCATACCTTGCAGCCGGCGTTCGCTACAAGAGTGAGGTCTGGACAGGCATCGAGTATCAGGTGGCCGGCCACATGGTCTGTGAAGGTATGGTTACCGAGGCCCTTGCCATCTGCCGGGGCATCCACGAGCGTTACCACCCGGCCAGGCATAACCCCTTCAACGAGGTTGAGTGCGGCGACCACTACGCACGGGCAATGGCGAGCTGGGGCGTCTATACAGCTCTTGCAGGCTACAAGTACGATGGCCCGAAGGACCATCTTGGCTTCGCGCCGAGGATAACACCTGAGAGCTTCCGCGCCGCCTTCACCGCCGCCGAGGGCTGGGGAACGTTTGCCCAAAAGCGAGACAGTCAAATACAAAGCGAGCGAATCGAGCTGCGCTGGGGTCAATTGAGTCTGAGGTCTCTTGCCTTTACCGTTCCCGAAGATTTCCGGTCGGTGAAAGTTTTCGTAATGACGGGAGCCAGGCCCATCAAAATTGACTACACGCTCAAGTCCGGAAGGACTCCAAGGAGGACGACCGTCTCGATATCACACTGAAGAAAAAGCTCACTCTCACGGAAAACCAGGTGCTCACGGTAATCATTCACAGATAGGGCAAACCCCGCACCAGTTAGGCGTTCGTCTTTCGTAGTAATACTACGGAGAATGGATGAGCTTAAGCTCGATTGGTGCGGGGATATTTGCGTGAAAAGAGGGTTTTTGAGAAAGTTTTTGCAATAAGATTTGACAAACAGCCACGAGGCGTGTTATGTTACAAGAAATGCGAACAGGCGTTTTGCTGCTGGGTGCATAGTTCTGTCCAGTCAAGTGAAATACCTAGGTTCGCAGGAGACCCGAATGGTTATAAAATCCCAAACAAGAAGGAGTCCGATTATGACCCTGCACACTTCATCCAGTACCAAACTGAAGCATCCCGGCCATGCAACTCGTCGTCAATTCCTGGCCGGCACCGCAGCCATACTGGCGGCACCGTACTTTGTGTCGGCCTCGGCGGTCGACGAGAGGAAGCAGATTGCCAATGTGCTGGTCGTAACGGGCATCGACCACCCCGCTCACAACTGGCGCCAGACCGCCCCCGTATTGGCTGAGATGCTCCGCAAAGACACGCGGTTGAAGGTGCGTATGGTGGAAGACCCGCACTTTCTTGATTCATCGGCGCTGCACCGCTACGATGTGGTCGTGCTGCACTTTATGCCGTGGCAGAAGCCTACCCCTGGCCCCAAGGCCCGAGCCAATCTCCGCGAATTTGCGCGTGGCGGCAAGGGTTTGTTCATCTTGCATTTTGGCTGCGGTGCTTTCCAAGATTGGCCGGAGTTTCGCAATCTCGCCGGCAGGGTCTGGGACCCGAAGGCAAGGGCGCACGACCCCGGAGGACCTTTCCGCGTCAATATTACCGATGTGCGCCACCCCATCACGCAGGGCCTGCAGGCCTTCGAGACCGAAGATGAGTTGTACACCTGCCTGACTGGTGACCGCCCCGTCAATGTGCTGGCCACCGCTCGCTCGAAGGTGGACGGCAAAGTGTACCCGATGGCATTTGCGTTTAACTACAGTAAGGGCCGTGTATTTCACAGTCCATTAGGGCACGACGTCAAGGCCATCCGCAACCCGGGTGCCGCTGAGCTATTCCGGCGAGGTTGTGCATGGGCAGCCGGTCTGCCGCCGGTTCCAAAGACCCAGAAGAAAAACCCAGGCAGTAAGTAAGAGAGTTCAAATCGCAAAGGAGAGACGCTTATGAAAGTCGGATTCAATATGTTGTTGTGGACGACGCACGTTACCGAAGAGGATTTGCCGATGCTTGAGACACTCAAGAAGGTCGGCTACGACGGTGTCGAGGTACCCATCTTCGAGGGGGATACTGCGCACTTTGAAAAGGTCGGTAAGGCAATCAAGAACAACGGCTTGGCCTGCACATCTGTAACGGTCATTCCGGACGAGGAGCACAACCCCGTTAGTATTGATGCGAAGCACCGCCAAGCAGCGGTGGACTACCTCAAGTGGGCAATAGATTGCTCGGCGGCAGTGGGCAGTACGGTGCTGTGTGG
>CAZWKM010000397.1:0-2199 GCA_964634165.1 uncultured Pirellulales bacterium
TCATCATAGTACTTCAGATGGCAATAATAGGCACCAAAGCGCCCCGGGCCCTTCGGACCGGACGGCATGATTCTGGGCTGCAGGTCTGGTTTTGCCGACGGTTTATGGGCGCTGTATTGCGACTCAACTTCCGCTGCGGTTAATGCCCGATTGAAAATCCTTACTTCGTCGATGATTCCGTCGAGCGAAAACCAACCGGGCAGCGTGCCATGCTCACGATGGATATTGGAAGGTTTGATAGGCTCATAATTCATGCCGATCCGCAACTCAGTTTCCGGGGCAAATTGTGGCTGGCCCTTCACCGATAGAACTTTGTTTTGCTTGCCATTGACGTAAATGGCAACCCCTTTTTCTTTATCGTAAATCCCCACCACATGTACCCAGGTCCACAGAGGAATTACAAAATCTTCCGATGTACATCTCTGCACTTGTTCGTCTATAGCCAGTTCAAGCCGCACCTGCCCCCGAGGTCCGGCCAGGAAGCTGAAGCCCTTGTCTTTCGGGTTGCTCTGGGTTACGACCGGGCACCAGTTCCAGGGATACGCCCCAAAAGCCAACCATGCTTCAACAGTAAAGTCCCCACCCAGTTTGGGACATTCTTGCGCTTTGCGCCTTATGCACGTGGAATATCCGTCCATCTTCAGAGCTAAACCAACAACCCCGAAAGTAGGTTTGTAGCTGCCTTCAAGAACATCCTTGACCTCGCCGATTTTGTCCACAGTAATATTGTCCTTGACCCGCTCAAAATCCCACCATGCAACCACCCCTTCATCAGAAGCTACTGCCAGGTTGGACAAGAAAAAAACAACTGTAAACACGAGCAATACACAATTCGACTTTTTCACTTCGAGCTCCTTTCCTGATTCTCCTCATATAGATACAGTTCGGATTAAACCTGTGTAAAGCATCTGATTCAAGACTAAATCAGTTCTTTACTGTTTGTTATTCACCACAAATGAATACCGTCCCGAACCAGCCTCATAACTGCTGATTCTCAGCAAAACCGCTCATTGCAAAAACAAAGAAGCTGCACGGTTTCTCCTGCCTGTAATAGCCAACACCGCAGAAGATATTGTGCTTGAAAACCAAAGACGCGTGCTTACGAACTTTATCCGCTATGAAATCCACAATCAATAACCATAGTATCATGTAATCCCGAAAAGTCAAAATAAATTTCCCTTGATAACCCAAATTTTTCTTTGAATGGCATCCATTCTTTCATTCTCCCGCCGTAGTTCTCCTTAAGCGAAACCTCCGGCTCGTCTCCAGTCGGCCATCAAGCTATAATATCATACGTGCCGTCCTGTTCCTTCTGCCGAGCTGATGCAAAGAGCGAAAAATCAGCCAGAAGACAAAGATACCGGTCAGGATTTTGATTAGCTTGACGAAGAACACTCTTACCGACCTCTGGAAAATACTTCAGGGCCCTTATGTGGTCCCGGCGTTAGCACGACTGTCGGCGGCGACATAGCAAATCCGCAGGGAAAAATTCTCACTGTTCTACAGTTTCGTCTTTAGTTTTAAGTATTTCACCCTTGATTATTTCAAGGAGAGGATTGTCTGCCCCGAGGATTAGTCTGGTTTTTTCTCCGCCTAAATGCTGCTCGTAAAGTTCGAGGGTCTTCCAAAATCTGTAGAAGTCGGGAGCTACCCCAAAACCCTCTGCGTAAATCTGCATTGCATCGGCAGCTCCTTCAATCCCTTTGGCGGTCTTGTACGCCTCAGATAATATCGTTTGTCGAGTAGACATAATATGGTCTCCTCATTTAGGTTTAGTTTGTATCCCCTATTTTCTCTTCTCTTTCGATTCGAAGAGTGTCACAATATTCAACCATATGAGAAACTTCAATGCCCCTCACAGAACCGGACTTGTGGATTTACCACATCCGGCTCTTCAGTAAAACTCACGAAACAGACCACAACGGGCGTTTCAATATAAGGGCTTTGTCAGCGTTAGGTTCTCCGTATCTGCGTACGGCTAACACCTCCTCGTCCCTTTGCGTTTTACTGCTAACCCCTTCGAGTGAGCTTAAGCCCTCATCGGGCATTACCCCGACTACGCCTCTACTATGAGTTAGTCCGACTGCCATACCGCCGTACTTCCGCCTTCCCTTTGGCTCCACATAACTCGTTGCCTCATTATGCGCAAAGTTCCGTTCTGGCCTGCTGGTTAGACTTTGGCCAGGCTGGATTGTCCAG
>CAZWKM010000398.1:0-2199 GCA_964634165.1 uncultured Pirellulales bacterium
GGGGGTACTTAACCTGAAGACCAAGAGTAACCAGGACTACTGCGAATCCAGGTAATCCTATTGCGAGGGGGGTGGCCGTTGAAAAAAGTGACAGTTAAAGGTTTTCGCGGTTTTTCTCTAAACCGGAGGGCCGTGATCGCTATGCTGCTGGTGAGAACCTGCGTGCTGAGCTGTATCATTAGTGAGGTTTACACAAAGGCCGACGGCCGGGTAACCTCACTCAGCGCTGCCGCCACCGAGGCAGACACCGTCAGTCAGGCCGCTTTGAATGAATCTGAAATAGAGGGCGGGCCTGAACAATCCGGCGAATGGCAAACCATCCAAATGCGTGTAACCGCCTATTGCCCGTGCGAAAAATGCTGCGGCGAGTATGCAGATGGCATAACGGCCTGCGGCCATAAAATACGGCCGGGAGATGCTTTCGTGGCGGCCGACAAACAATACTCTTTCGGCACTGAAATGCTCATCCCCGGCTACACAAACGGACAGCCCGTAAAAGTCCTCGACAGGGGCGGCGCCATCCGTGGAGACCGGCTGGACGTATTCTTCCACTCCCACGAAGAGGCCCTGAAATGGGGCGTTAAGCACCTCGACGTCAAAGTGCATCCGGGTCTCCAAACGCGATAAGGGGCGTGGGGGGCGTCGCAAATAATGCGGCCGACGAGAAAAAGCAAATCAACAAAGAAAATACGGGTAAAATAGGACGGCGTACAAAATTTGATAATAAACAGTTTTACCGGCTGTGAATTTTAGTGCTCTTGAGCCTGTTTTTCGCTCTTTTCGCGCTTTTCGCGTTGGATTGCTTCGTACACTTCCATGCGATGAACCGGTATTTCCTTTGGGGCCGTTATACCCAGACGAACCTTGTCCCCGCGAACATCGACGATTGTAATCTCGACGTCATCGCCAATCATAATCGACTCATCTTTTTGTCTGCTTAGAACCAACATTTTCAACTCCTTTTGTCGGCTGGTCTTACTATCTACGAAGAAACCCGGCCAATTGTTCGTCCAGCTGCTCGTCAAACGCTTTTATATGTCATTATCCCATAAGAACTTAGTCCAAAAACAGCACCCAAGAGACAACCCTTGAATGCAACTATATTTTCGGCTAATTCTGAGACCGAAAACAATCATTTTTGCTTTTGTTTAGGCAGCGAAGGTTAATTATCAGGCCTTTCGCTCATAACCACTTAAAGTATATACAGTTATGGAGAAAAGAAGACTTGAAAAAAGATAGATTAAATTTGCCGAACCCCGCCCATTTTGCTTTTTATGCGTGTTTTCGCCAATAAATATAGCGGACGGCCATCCAGTAGCCGGCAATCGAGCCTAAAGTGCCAAAAGCCACCATCTGGAGGGGCAATATGGAAATGACTGCGTTAGAGAAGAAAGCTGCGGGGTGGCGCTGAACAAGATGCTGTAATACATCTTGCTTGACGTAAATGGTTATTGCAAAGGCGGTTATCAAGGCGCTGGCAATTGTGGGCCAGATATAGCTGACATTGAGAAATGCCTTGACTACGAAAGCGGCAAGCCCGAACGAAACTAATACAGCAAAAACAACTTGCCCGACGGCCGGCTGGGCCATAACCAACCTTCTTAATTGGTCGTCGAATATTCTAACGTCCCGGGCGAATATCGTGATGCAAAATTGAGCTATCAAGACCGAGCCGACCAGCGCAACCGCTGCATTTAAGTACATATTTGACCTGGGGTTAGATTTTCCATCGCTGCCGACCGGCCCGACTTTTCGCCTGGATATTTTCTGGGCCAACAGCACACCGGCAAATCCGGCAGCGACGATGGCCAGCCAGAAAACCGGCTCCCATTTAAGAGCCGAAAACAACGCCTGTCGCTGGGCGAGGGTTGGATTTATCTGCATCAGTCCAGCCATACTGCCGGAGCGTACGGCCCAGACGGCTAAGCCGGATGGGACTGCCAGGATGGCTATTTCCCGGCCGTAGGGCCAGGAAAGAAAATAGGCAATAAGGCCAACCAAAAATGCCAGAGTCACCAAAGTTATTGTGCCGCCGAGACTTATAGTGCCGGTATGTAGGGACGCAGCTCCTGCCAGTTCAGGCGGTGCTGCTAACGGCCAGGCCAGGATACCTATTAAAACAACTCCGGTGGCGACCGCAGCGGCGATTCTCAGTTTCATTAGCCAGGATAATTCCACGATTTAGCTTCCTTAAATTAA
>CAZWKM010000399.1:0-2184 GCA_964634165.1 uncultured Pirellulales bacterium
CAGATGTGGATATAGCCAAGCCGATTCCCAAAGATGCACATTCGGTGACATTCCAAGTCCAGCTCAAGACCGGAAAGACACGGCTGCAAACATGGTTTACGGATGAGGCGGGCGAATCCCGCGGGGCGTATTATGTCCGTGTGAAACGTTTATAATATGAGCAGGCAAACAAGAAGAGAATTTTTGAAAACGGTCGGCTCTGTAGCGGCTTCGGCGGGGACACTATCGATACTGCCGGGCTGTGCCGGGATGGGCCAAATAACGGGGGCACAAAGAAAACGGCCGAACATCATCCTGGTGATGACCGACGACCAGGGCTGGGGTGACGTGCGTTCGCACGGCAACGACAAAATCAATACACCTGTGATGGACAGACTCGCCGCCGACGGAGCCCGGTTTGAGCGGTTCTTCGTCAGCCCCGTCTGCGCCCCGACCCGTGCCAGTCTGCTGACCGGCCGGTATCACCTGCGCACCGGCACGCACGGCGTAACCCGCGGCTATGAAAATATGCGCAGCGAGGAAGTTACAATCGCCGAGGCGCTTAAGCAGGCCGGCTACGCTACGGGCTGCTTCGGCAAATGGCACAACGGCGCGCATTGCCCTTATAATCCCAACGGGCAGGGCTTTGATGAGTTCCTCGGCTTCTGCAGCGGACACTGGAACAACTACTTCGATACCACGCTCGAACACAATGGCCGGTTAGTCAAAACCAAAGGCTACATCACCGATGTATTGACCGACGCAGCAGTCCGGTTCATTGAGAAGAACAAAGACCGGCCCTTTTTCTGTTACGTACCCTACAACGCTCCGCATTCGCCGTTCCAGGTACCCGACAAATACTTCGACAAATACAAAGCTCGCGGCCTTGACGATAAACTCGCCTGCGTTTACGGGATGTGTGAAAATATCGACGATAACCTCGGCCGGATTCTGCAGCGCCTCGATGAGCTGAAATTGAGCGACAACACGATTGTGTTGTTCCTGACGGACAACGGCCCCAATTCCGCCCGGTACAACGGCGGTATGAAAGGCCGCAAGGGCAGTGTCCACGAAGGCGGCGTGCGTGTGCCGCTGTTCATCCGCTGGCCCGGACATATCAAGCGGGGCGCCAACATTACTCAGATTACCGCCCACATTGACATATTTGCCACAATCATCGAGCTGTGCGGTGCAGCGATGCCGAAAACGCTGCCTCTGGATGGTGTCAGTCTTGTGCCGCTGCTCAAAGGTGAAACTGCAGGCTGGCCCGACCGTATGATATTCACCTTTAGAAGCCCCCGAAGGCAGACGGGTGAAGTTCCGGGGTCGGTCCGCACGCAGCGCTGGCGGGCTGTCAAAGCCGGTAAGCGCTGGGAACTGTACGATATGAGCAGCGACCCGGGGCAGAAGAAAAATGTCGCCAAGAAATATCCGAAGATTGTGAAGAAGCTCAGCGCCGCTTATGAAGCGATGGCTGGAGATGTAACCAAAGCCGGCTTCGACCCCCTACCAATCCACATCGGTTACTCGCATTGGCCGGTGGTTACACTACCGGGACACGAGGCCTTTTTGGAACCACCTTCCAGGAAGGGGATTAGTTACAAGGGCCGTTCCGGCTGGGCCAATGACTGGGTCACCAACTGGACCAGCACCAAGGCGTATCCCTGGTGGGAAGTCGAGGTGGTCGGAGCCGGCCGCTTTGAGGTAACGCTGATGTACATCTGTTCAAAGGAGAACGTCGGTGCAAAGGTGAGAGTGGAGATAGGCGGGGAGAGCTTAGAGGGCATAGTGAGTAAAGCACATAATCCCGACCCAATCCCCAGTCCCGACCGCGTCTCTCGCGGTGAAGTCTATGAAAAAATCTGGGCACCGCTGACCCTCGGCACTGTTGAGCTGAGCAAGGGACGGACAAAACTTATGGTGAAAGCCATAGAAATCCCGGGAGATATGGCGTTCGACCTTAAGGCCGTGCGATTGCGACGGGTTGACTAACTGCGAGGGAGATAACCTGTGAAAACCAATATAAAGGAGGACAAAAAAATGAGTATGCTTGATTATACGCGACGCGATTTTTTAAAAACGGTGGGAGCTGGAGCGGCCTCGCTGGCAATGTCGGGCCGTGTGAGTATGGGCCAGGCAAGTAGTGCGCTAAGGAAACGGCCGAATATTCTTTTTATATTCGCAGACGACCAGTGTTTCGAGACT
>CAZWKM010000400.1:0-2178 GCA_964634165.1 uncultured Pirellulales bacterium
CAGTCACCGTTTTTGCGTACTGTCGGCAGCCATTAATAGGTGGCTGTCCTTAGTTTATGGGAAGGCACCAAATCTATAGCTAACTCCAATATCACTTATACCTCAGTCCATCTAAAAGGCCTGAACGGTTACCAAAATGTGATATGGGAAATACCGGATGAAAGGAGATATGAGATGAAGAAGGAAATGTGGTTTGTGGCGCTCGTCGGTGTTGCTGTATGGGTTGCTCCGTTGAACTGTGTTTCGGCACAAAAGACAAGGGAGAGGGTACATAACGTCTGGCGGCCTTTGCCCAGTGCGCAAGAGGGAGGGCTGCTTGCCGAAAGAGTCGAATTGTGGCAGAAGAATCGTCTTTGGCACATGGTCGACGGCGAAAGCGGGTATCTGCTTTCCGGTTTTGAATCACGGCCCGGGCGCCATCCGTGGCAGGGCGAGCATGTCGGCAAGTGGCTCCACGCCGCGACCTTGGCGTATGAGCAAACGCGCGAAGAAAAACTGGGCAAGACACTACAGGAGACCGTGGAACGACTCCTGGCCGCGCAGGAACCCAATGGATACTTGGGAACATATGCTGAGAAGAAGCGCTTTTACACGGTGCCCGTGGATAACCGTAGCTGGGATGTCTGGTCGCATCGCTACAACCTGTACGGTCTGCTGACCTATGAGCGATTCCATCCCGATGACCGCATCGTGAAGGCCTGCGAACGAATGGCGGATTTATTGATAGGCACCTTTGGCGAAGGCAAGGCCGACATCACCCGGAATGGAACAAGGCTCGGCATATCGAGCACGACCGTGCTCGAATCCATCATGATGCTCTACGAGAGGACGCATGAGGAGCGTTTTCTCAAGTTCGCTGAACATATCGTGGAGTGCAGTGAGAATGCGCCCGGTTTACGTTTAATGGGAGCCATGCTGAAGAAGGAGGATGTTTCGGGGCCGGGCGAGGGTAAAGCGTATCAGCTTATGGCCAACCTGCTGGGTTACCTGCTGCTTTATAAGCATACGGGTGATGAGCGATACCTGAGGACCGTGCAGAACGGTTGGGAGAACATCAAGGCGCACCACCTTTATGTAACGGGAGGCCCCTGGAGTCGGAAAATGTCTTACAATGGAAACAGGGAGTGCTTTGCACTCCCGCAGGATTTCGACCCGGTCGAGGCCGTGGTCGAAAGATGCTGCACGACCACTTGGATCCAGTTGAATCTGCATCTACTGGAACTAACCGGCCAGGCTATGTATGCTGTGGAGGCGGAACGGGCGGTCTTTAATGACCTCATGGCCGGACAATATCCAGAGGGCATCGATTGGTGTTACTTCACCAAGGCCAATGAAGATTGCCGGCCTTTTCAAGCTGAGATTACCTGCTGCGCCTCGAGCGGACCGCGGGCGTTGGAAATGTTTTCCAGCTATCTGATCGGGGAAGTGGATGGCGGCGTTTCGCTTACCAGCCTGGTTCCTTGCAGCGCAATCCTACCGGAAGCATTCGGCAAGGCCAAAATCAAGGTGACGGGAAATTATCCGTTCAGTCCCAGGATCGGAATCCGTTTTGAAAAAGCCGACGACAAGAACTTTGTTCTTGAGTTCAGGGATCCCTGTGACGCGCGTTTGACATCCGCTCGGATCAACGGAGAGGATATCGCGTTAAGCAAGAATGATCGAGGATTCTACCGACTCAGCCGGGCCTGGAAGACGGGCGATGAGATCGCGATAAAATTTGAATATCTACTCAAGAGTCACATCGAGACGCCGAAGGGCGGTCAGAGGTGGGTCGCCTTCACATACGGCCCCTGGGCTCTGGCACAGAAGATAGACGAGGGCGCTGCCGTCGCCGAGCCACTTGTCGGGAAGGACGTTCCATCCAAAGCGGCGTCGGAATGGCTTGAACCTTACCCGATCCAAGAGGGAACCGTGCCGAGATTCCGCATCAAGAGCACGAAGATTCTGCTGGGACCGTTTTACTGCGCGGGGGACAGGAAGTCGGGCCCCCGCACGTACTTCAAGTTCTGACTGTTTCGTACGTCTGCTTACGGCGTCAGGGGGAATTAAAGGAGTACGGTAAATTTTCGATGAGTTGTGGTTGATAATGACAGGTTTTGATAGAGGACAGCGGCTGGGCTGAATTACTGCGGAGCTTTGGGATGCAGACATCGGCTGGAATTAAATACGGTGTCCCCG
>CAZWKM010000401.1:0-2178 GCA_964634165.1 uncultured Pirellulales bacterium
TGACCCATCAGAGCGAGTGCTCCATGTGCAATATGCTCAGCGGTAAGCCCGAATTCCCGCACCAACTGCAAGGGCAGAGCGGATTGACCAAATCTATCATTTACTCCCACCATATCAACTTTCAGAGGGTCATTAAACCCCTTTTCCTGACCGACCACAGATGCCACGATAGAGCCGAAACCGCCGCCAGGGTTGCAGTCTTATCTATTGGTTTAACGGCATGCATATTTATAACCCGCGTTTCTAAGGTACAGCGCCGCAGCAATATCCATAATTGAAAGCGTCCCTCCCGGATGACCCGAGCCCGCACAATGTATTGCCAGAATGTTATAAGCACGGATATGACGTGCGGCTCCTTCCATAAAAACGCTTGTCAAAACTTTTTAATTTTTTGCACCAATATTACTTTCCTTTATTAAAGAGGAACCCTTTGGTCATTCCAATCAGCACATCGCCTTTGGCCTGTCACAAAAAAAAAGAGGGACCCGGCATACACCAAACGCTTGCCGTGTCCCCCTGTCCTTTTACCTGAGAGAATTATCCCTTCGGTTCTCACTTAATATATGAGATCTCCAGAGGCTCATCAGCTTAGGATCCTTTTGCCTGAGAGTTTTCCGATTATTCTGACCGGTTGCACCTTCGGCTCCCTTCAAATCTAAGGGTATCTCTCCTAAGCATCTTCCGAATACAATATTCAATTACGTGTGCATTCTACACGAGCGTTATAAAACCGGTCAAGTTATTTTTTACTCAAACTTCGGGATTTCATAAGCAGGTCATCTGCCGCCCGGAGATCTCTCTGTCGTGCGAGTTCCTGAAACCTCTCACAAGATATGGAATAATCTTCTGGTGTAAGACCACCCATTCAAGAGTATAACGGAATCACCCTCAAACCTCCTTCCACTGTCCCGGAATGGGAACAGGGAATTGTCCGTTTTCGTCGGCTTTGACAGGCACCGGGCTGTCGAAGTCCAGGTCGTCGAGATAGTCGCAGAACTGGAAGTTGGACTTCATGATCTGGTCCCAGGTGACCGTCTGACCGGTATGACAGGCGGCGCGGCCCATGAGAGACGTGAGGTCCGAGTAAACCGCACGCTTAATTTCATTATGCGGACGATCGTTGCGGATGCTGTCGATGAAGACGTTCCACTCGTACTGCCAGGGACTGTAGGCGTCCTTTGTGGGTGTCCATGCGATGTTGTCCTTTTCGATTCGCTGGTCCTTGAACAAGTGGACGGTAGCAGCGTGGGTTCTGCCGGAGAACTGCGCCGCGCACTTGTTACCGTGAATGAAGGTAGCAAACTCACTGCGCGTGTTGTTCATTCGGCGAAAACCGCAGAGCGCCTTCGTCCCGTCGGCGAAGGTGAACTCCATCGAGTAGATGTCGATGTTCTGCCCGAGGTCTTTGCTGTGGGGTACGCGGCCGCCCATGCCGACCGCGGAAACCGGCCAGGCGTTCTTGATCCAACAGCATTCGTCAATCTGGTGGATAAGATTATCAACCATGTGGCCTGAGCCGATCCAGAACAGATGAATCCTGCCGAACTGGAGCTGACTCATCAGGTCGTTGGCCTTGTCGCCCTGATTACGGAGCCACCTGTTGCCCCCCAGGCGGTTTGCTCGGATCAGTGGTATCTCACCCATCGCACCATCACGGATTTTCTTGATCAGCGCCTGGCGGGCCGGGGAGTGACGGCACTGTAGTCCTGCGGCAACTTTTACGTTCTTCTTCTTCGCCACCTCGTCCAAGCGTAGCAGCCGGTGCAGGCCGCCCGGGTCGGCCGCGAATGGTTTTTCCATAAAGACATTGATGCCCTTCCGGATGGCATACTCAACATGCACAGGCCGGATATAGGCTCGCGTAGTACACAGGACAATGTCGCCGGGCTTGAGGATGTCGATGGTTCTGCGGTAGGCATCAAAGCCACGGAACTTGCGGTCCTTAGTGACGTCGATTTTATCTGGAAACCTTTTACTCAGCGCCTTGAGCGACCTTTCCATTTTCTCCTCGATGAGATCGGCCGTGGCATATAGCTTGATCGGCCCGCTGTTTGGGACAGACAGGGCGTTGCCTACGGCGCCATTGCCACGGCCGCCGCAGCCAATCAGCGCCAGGCGGATCGTGTTGTCTTCGCCGGCGAACGCGGCAGGCGCGAGACTGCCGAGCACGGCCGCGCC
>CAZWKM010000402.1:0-2161 GCA_964634165.1 uncultured Pirellulales bacterium
AAAACAGCCGAAATATATTTGTTCGGGCAAAAGCAAAAGTCAGTCAACTTGAGTAGTTTGTAGTTCGCTGGGCTTTGCGCATACGCCGGCGATTTTTTTCCGAAGGTTTCTCGTAATAGGCATTGCGCTTCATATCTCTAATCAAGCCCTCTTTTTCGCACAGCTTCTTGAAGCGTCTTATCATTTGCTGAACTGATTCGCCTGTACGCGATCTGACTCTTAGCATAAACAAAAACCCTTTCAACACTCACAAATTAAAAGCAATGGGAAAATGATATTATGTTTTAGTTCGTCAAAAAACTTAAGACCCATCAGTATAATGTAGATTTTATATTTTTCAAGTCAAAAAAATCTCTGCCGGCAGTTTTTGGTGAAAAAAAGGCCTCTTTAGCTGAAAAAACGCGAGTGTTAGTTGAAAAAACTTGTAATTTTGCCGAATATTAGTGCATTCTTGAGTAATATGGGTAAATATGCTAAAATAGAAAAGCATTTATCTGCCTTGGCAGGTACAGGTTTGGAGGTATTTTTTAGTTGGAGAAATTTCGTCAGACGCTGAGAGTCAGAAAAGAGCGTGCCATTTTAGTGGGCGCTGTCCTGCGTACCCGGGACGGCGGAGACGATTTAGTTGAGCTTACCGCGCTGGCCAAGAGTGCCGGGGCGATCGTCGTCGATAGATTTCAGCAGAAAATCCGCAAAATAAATTCTGCAACATATATAGGTAAAGGCAAAACCGACCAGCTTGGAGAACGAGTCAAGCGGTTCAAAGCGGACGTTGTGATATTTGACAACGACCTGTTGCCGCGCCAGATTCGTGAGCTTGAAGAGATTATCAAAGTCAAAGTCTTAGACCGCAGCGAGTTGATTCTGGACATATTTGCAACCAGGGCAAAGACAAAGCAGGCCAAACTTCAGGTCGAGCTGGCACAACTCGAATATACATATCCGCGATTAACGAGGATGTGGTCGCACCTGGACAGTGTAGCCGGGGCGGGCGGGGGAACGGCTGCGGGTGTTGTCGGCGGCATCGGAACCAGGGGGCCGGGCGAACAACAATTGGAAATCGACCGGCGATTGGTTAACAAGCGAATCACCGAGCTCAAGCGCAAACTCGCCGATATCGACAGGCGCAGGATTCGCGAGATTGACGGTAGAAGCGGGCTGTTCAAAATCTGCCTTATCGGCTATACAAACGCAGGCAAAAGTACACTTTTAAACGCCCTCACCGATGCAGATGTCTTTGTCGAGGACCGGCTCTTTGCAACGCTGGATACGCGAACAAGAAAATGGGCGCTGGGCAGGGGGGCTGAGGTGCTTTTGAGTGACACCGTCGGTTTTCTAAAAAGTCTGCCTCATCAATTGATTGCGTCGTTCAAGGCGACGCTGGAAGAGGCCGTCAATGCTGATTTGCTCCTGCATATCGTCGATGTCTCCAATCCGGATGCACTCAAGCAGATTGACTCCGTCAATAAGGTCCTTGAAGAGCTCGGCTGTGCCAAAAAGCCGACTTTAAAAGTGCTTAACAAAGTTGATATTGTCAAAAAAATCGGCGACCTTGAGATGCTCCAAACGCTGTTCCGCGATGCGGTGTGTATATCGGCGAAGACGGGCTTCAGCCTGGAGCAGTTGACCGAGGCGGTCCTGGCGAAGTACAAGGGGGCCATTGTTCTGCTGCGGGTCAGCAGTAGTCAATCGAACGGCAAACTCCAGAGCTTTCTGCGGGCGTACGGGACAATCGTTAAGGAGCGCTATTTGGATGGCTCCGTCCTGATTGACGCCAGATTAGGCCGAAACCAGCTGCCCGGCCTGAAAAGACTCCAGCCGGATAATCTCCAAATCCTCCAGAGTTGACTTGGTTTGTGATTCGTGCCTGATGGCTCGTTAAAAAATTTGGGCACGGGTAGCAGCTTGTGTGCGGTGATGGTGAGAAGAAAACGCTGAAGCGTGACTCGTCGCCCGTGCCCCGTGGCTTGGGGTTCGTATTTCGTGAAGCGTGAAGCGTATCTCGGCCAAATCGTGGCTTGCACTCAAAAAAAATACCAGTTACAATACCGGATGGCGTATACTTAAATTAAAGGCCAACAATTAAACCTATAGGAGGTATACAAATGCCTGAGAACATAATTGGAAAGGTATCAGATTTCTTTGCCCGACCTGTAGTAGC
>CAZWKM010000403.1:0-2137 GCA_964634165.1 uncultured Pirellulales bacterium
GACTGATGTCCGAGCAATTCCTGAACGCTTCTTAAATCCGCACCGTTGTTTAACATATGCGTTGCGAAACTATGGCGCAGTGTATGCGGGCTGATTGCCGGGTCAAGACCGGCCATTTTAAGGTATTTGTCCATCTTACGACGGACGCTGCGGGTGCTGAGACGCCGGCCGTGCTTGTTCACGAACAAAACCTTCGAGTCAAAATTACTGTTGCTTTGCGCTCGTTTGCTCCTGAACTCCATATAGTGCTGAATAACCTGCAAAGCAGATGAGCCGATAGGTGCTATTCTTTCCTTTTTGCCTTTGCCTCTGATATGTACGACCTCACCTAAGAAGTCTATATCATCCATATTTAACGCCACGAGCTCACTAACTCTTATACCGGTGCTGTAAAGCGTCTCCAGAATAGCTCTGTCTCTTGCACCCAGCCAGCTATCCATTGGCGGTGTCTCGAGCAACCTCTTTACTTCTTCGTATTCAAGAAACCGCGGCAGTTTTTTCTCTTGCTTGGGTGTTCTAACTACCGTGACCGGATTAGAGCTAACTTGGTTTCTTTTGACGAGGAACTTGTAAAAGCTTCGCAGCGTGGCAAGTTTACGAGCTATGGTCGTCTTGGAATATTGCTTCTCATTTAGAAAAGCCAGATACGCTCTGACGCCATCCGTCTCCGTTGAAACAAGTAACTGGTCAACCTTGGGCTTAGTCTGTGTTGCCACCGCTGTAGCTGGGCCGCCCTGCTGATGAGACAATGAAATCTGCTCATCAGCCGGCTGACTACCAACAGAAGCACCAATCAAAAACTCACTAAATTGGCTCAGGTCGGCACCGTAACACTTGGCTGTGTGTTCGGAGAACCGCTTTTCAAATCTCAAATAATTCAGGAACTCTTGGACAATCACACTATCTTCCATAATGCACCTACCTTCAATATAATAGTGGCTTCCTCGCGCCGTGAAAGATTATCTTAATTTTCGGGTTGCCGTTTTGCGGCTTATTGCAAAATCGAGCCCGTTCAAAAACCTCAATAATTACATTCACTCACTTTCTTACTAATGCGTGCGAATTTGCGCATCCGTATTTTCGCGTAGGAGTTCATCTGCCTGACCAATAAGCGACTGTGTCAGTTTGAAACTCAGTACCGCTGCATCGAACCAATCGAAATCCGTCCGTTTATCCTTTGCCTGTTCAATCAGAGCATCCAGAAGTTTATCTTCACGACCGTTCTCGTAACGAAATATAAACTTCTCTGCTCCCTTGTTCAAAACCAGTTGTCGCATCGTCTTTTTCATCACTCGTTTTCACCATTCTTCGCTTCGCTTACGACCCCAAAATACCGGTCTGCTGCACGCTTCATATAAACACCTGTTCTCTTTATCGGTCTAAAAGCAATTTACTAAAGCGAAACTTCAATTTCCCTTACAAATGCGGCGGAATTAACACTTTGGGAAACGCCACAGCACTTTTATCGGCCAATAAGCCCCCCACCTTTACAAATTGAACGCGAGTATTGACAAATTACCCACAAAATTTACACAAATTTATTGCCCTCCCCCCAGCGTGCCGGAATTCGCGTCTAATTGGCCTTGAAGAAGATTATTCCGTCCTTTTCCTCGGAATCAATAACCCCCTGCTGCTGGAAATGACTGATATATTTTAACGCTTCATTGCGGCCGATACCAAGGCCTGAACATATATCATTTAGCGAGCAAGGCCTGCGTTTCAGCATTGATAACACATCTTCAGCCTTACGCTCAATACCCCCGGTGAAGCGTTGCCGGGAGAAATCGGCCACAACCTCGCATTTTTCCCCCAACTCTTCAGCTATATACTGCAGCTTCTCAGCGTCCACTCTTTCAACACTGGCCTCTGCCGTAGGTCGTACGGCTGTATTAAGCTGGACCTTATCTGGCCGAATAAGTTCTATCGCATCCTTAATTTTGCCAATTTGCTCGGCATCGGTATTTAAACCTTCGACAAAAAAAACCTCAAGCCATATCTGGCCGGCAAACTCATTTCTAAATGCGCATAATCCCACAATCAGGTTTTCAATACTGATATCTTTATGCGGACGATTTACCTTCCGAAAAGTCTGTTCGTCACCGGCATCGAGAGAAGGTATCACCACATCGGCCCTTGC
>CAZWKM010000404.1:0-2126 GCA_964634165.1 uncultured Pirellulales bacterium
TCTCTTTCCATCCGCTCCATACGCACCGCGATAAGTTGTTTGAGCTCTCTTTCCATCCTGTCCAGCCGCGCCCACAGTCTGCGAAATACCCCTTGCAGCTCATCAGCTTTACCGCGTTCGGCGTCCCGGCGAGGTCGCTCGCGTTCTTCTTCTACCTCTTCGCGCCGAGGCCGTCTGACCTCCCGCCTTTCTTCGACGTCCCTGAGCCGCCGCTCAGTCTCGATTCGCCTGACCCGCTCAACCTCTATCCGTTTGAGCCACCTTTGCCCTTCTTCGACCACATAGCCAATTTCTACTTTATCTCCTTTTTGCAGCGTCCGAGCCGCATGCAGAAAATCCTCATTCCGAGGTACGAGCACGGTTACATGGTCGTCGCTCTCAACTGGTTTGATAACGATAGCGAGATACCCGCGTTCGCCGACCTTTCGCTCGGCGAGCTGCACAAAGCTGCCGCGCACTTCACCCTGCCCAGGCCGCCGCTCGGCCAAGAGGGCGCCGCTGAACACTACTGCTACAAACAGCCCCAACGTTAAGATTCTGCATTTCTTTTTCATAACATTTTCCTCCATTAAGATTTCCCAAATACCAGCCAACCACGCCACCCGTGAGCAGTCTAAGATTATTTACCAAATAAAGCCCACAAAGTCAACAAAATCACCGGACTTTTGTGTGGGATGTTCCCTGGACATCCAAAATCAACCGCTTTTGGGGTTGACTTGGCGTTAAATGCGGCTAAACTGGTTTTTCTTCAAAAATTGGTGTGACCAAAGTAACAACTGATATGGAGGTAACAGGTGGCTTACAATTGCGTCGTTCTAATTAAACAAGTTCCTGACACCAAACGGATTACAGGCCAGGCGATGAACGATGACGGTACGGTCAACCGTGCTGCCCTGCCGGCCATTTTCAATCCGGAAGACCTTAATGCACTCGAATTGGCGCTGCAGATTAAGGACAAATTCGGCGGTTCGATAACGGTTATCACGATGGGCCCGCCGGCGGCAAGTGCGATTCTTCGCGACTCGCTTTTCCGAGGGGCCGATGATGCAATCTTGATAACCGACATCCGATGTGCCGCAAGTGACACGTTAGCGACCAGTTATATCCTGACCTGTGCAGTGAAAAAAATCGATTACGACATTGTTCTTTGCGGCAGGCAGGCAATTGACGGCGATACCGCACAGGTCGGCCCGCAGCTTGCGGAGAAACTTGGCATTCCGCAGATTACTTACGTTGAAGAGCTTATGGAACTGAACGGCAGAACCATAACGGCCCGGCGAAATATCGGGGCCGGCTGGCAGCAGGTGAAGACCGCCCTGCCGGCGCTTTTGACTGTCACCAGTGATGCAAATGAGCCGAGAGTTGCCGCTGCGAAGAAGATGATGAAATACAAAAACGCACGCACGCCGATTGAGGTTGGGAAAAAAATCGAGGCTGAAAACTCAGAAGCAGACGACGCAGACATCAAATCACTCGCTGCCCATAAATGCAGCGAATATAAACAGGCGGATTTATTGATTAAACAATGGGATTTGGATTTTGTCGGTGCGGATTTGAACTGGTGCGGCCGAAGCGGCTCGCCGACCAAAGTCCATCGCATTCAAAGTGTTGTCCTTGCTGCCAAAGAAAGCAAGGATGTTGAGCCAAGCGAGAAGGGTATCTCGGATATGATACACGAGCTGATTGAAGATAAAACGATTGCATAAATAGTTTTGAGTTCTAATTTTTGGGTTTTAAGTTTCTATGATAGATGTGAATAGAGAAGGTGAAGTCTGGGTTTTTGCCGAGCAGCATAACAGGCAATTAGAGGATACGCCGATCGAGCTGATGAGCAAGGCCCGGCGTCTGGCTGATACATTAGGCGTAAAACTGGCGGCCGCCCTTTTAGGCGACAATGTCAAAGACCTTGCGACAAAGTTAATACACTACGGAGCTGATAAGGTATATCTGGTTGAGCATCCACTGCTTGAGCACTACCAGGCAAACAGCTATGCAAAAACAATCTTCGATTTAGTCCACAAGTATGAGCCGCAGATAGTGCTTTATGGAGCGACAATCACCGGCCGGGACCTGGCCCCTCGAATTGCAAGCGCTGCAAAGGCAGGCCTTACCGCTGACTGCACCGA
>CAZWKM010000405.1:0-2123 GCA_964634165.1 uncultured Pirellulales bacterium
GCTACTTTAGAAGCGAGCTTGCCGACAGCAGCCAGTCTTTCGGCGTTGGCCAACTGTCTCTGGATATTGACCTTTTCGGTTATGTCTTCGATTATGACGGCACCACCAGGATTTCTTGCTGTTTTGGCCTTCAGTGGTGTGCAAACGATTCGCAGCAATTTCGTTTTGCCGTTCAATGTATAGTTTACGCTGTCGAACCCGCAGGTTTTTCCTGTTGACACGACCGATTTTAATTGTTCCGTCCAGCCCGGCCATACCTTGTCATCGGTACCTGTTGCCAATGATTTATCAATGTAATCACCTAACTCGATTAGCTTCGCCGCCTGGGAATTGGCCTCGATAATCTTCAAATCCGGGTCGAAGGCAACAACTCCTATCGGCAGGGACTGGACGACTGATTTGCCAAGCGGCCCAAATCTTAAATGGCCGTTTCTGATGTCCGTTTTTAGTTGTTCGTCGGTTTTATCTGGCTTTTTTGACTGTAGCTTCCGATGTTCTGGCATAGTTCAAATAATAAACCCTATGTTCTCATTGTCAAGTATAGATGTTGCAAAAAAGCAACATACTTGTTCTTTTTTCGGACTGAGAGAGCTGTTTGTTTAGCGAGAAACATAACATTTTATAGAATAAGCAGCTAAACAGCTTTTTCCTGTGCCGGTATTCGGCTTCCAGCCTGTGAAGCTGGTTTCTGATGTTGCTATTTATCAACGCTATAAGCGTCTTCTTTGTTAAATCTGTCGATTCTGGCTGGACAATTTTGTTTAACCTTATGCCGAGTAAGCATTTGTAAAAGTAAAAATGGGGTATTTGGTCATCTATCGTTTTGGAACGGATTTTGCACTATAACATCATAAAACGTGCTTATTACGGACTTACAAAGGGCAGCGGCCAACGGTTATGCAGGGAGGCATTTGATGAGGAGGTCTGAAAAGCGAAAGTACAGGCGATTGCCGATAAAGCTTGATTTATCGTGTCGCAAAGTTGGTTCGATAGGGGATAAATTCTATACCGGCTGCACGGTGAATGTAAGTCCCGGCGGCTTGTATTTTGAGACCGCAGCCGGCACATTTAAGCCGGGCAACCTGGTAGAAATAAAACTGTCGATACCGCCGACGGTGGGGCTGCTTGAATTTGGCGGCAGGATTTCAGCTCGCGCCAGGGTCTTGAGAGCTAATAGCATCTGCGACTCTTATAGAGATTCCGATTTATCTCCCGACAGGTATGGCGTAGCTCTGGAATTTTGCCGCCCCCCGAAGCTTTGCACGTAAGGTTCACTTTTCCGGCCAGATGCCCTCGAAGACTTCCACAGCCGGGCCCGTCATATAGACACAGTTATCTTCCTCACACCAGTTCAAATCCAGATCACCTCCTGGTAGATGTGCAGTGCATATTCGCTCACACCGGCCGGTAAGCACCGCCGCCACACAGCAGGCGCAAGCGCCCGTGCCGCAGGCCAAAGTAATGCCGCTGCCTCGCTCCCACGTCCGCATCGTAAATTCCGTCGGCTTATCGACCTGAACAAAATGTACGTTGACTCGGTTGGGGAAAAGACGGTGGTTTTCGATAGCGGGTCCGAGTTTTTCAAGCTCAATTGACTTGACATCGTCGCAGAAAAATATGGCGTGTGGATTGCCGGTCGATATGCAGGTCACTAACAATTTTTGCCCGAGAATTTCGATCGGCTCTTCAATAACTTTTTCACCGGACAGCTTTATAGGTATATCTTTTGGCGTAAGGGTCGGCTGGCCCATATTGACGCAGACTTTATCAACCTTGTCATTGCTGTCTGTTATAAGGCCAACGGTCAAAACTCCATTGCCGGTTTCTATGCTCAATGAAGCAGGGCAGGGCGGCTGACCGGGCACAGAGAACGCTCCGCCCGCCTCAGCCAGTTTATGTTCGTAGGTGTATTTTGCAACGCACCGGATACCATTTCCGCACATTTCAGCTTCTAAGCCGTCTGCGTTAAACATCCGCATCCGTACATCGGCCTTTTTCGACGGGCATATCAGAATCAAGCCGTCCGCGCCAATACCGCGGTGCCGGTCGCTGACGATTTGGGCCAGTTTTGCGGGGTCCTCAATTTTTTCCTCGAAGCAATTGACATAAACATAGTCATTGCC
>CAZWKM010000406.1:0-2118 GCA_964634165.1 uncultured Pirellulales bacterium
AACGTCAAAAAAGAGTATTATTTGACCGATGCGCTGTCTCTTATCATTGCGGCAGGCCATAAAGTTTTAGCTGTTACAGCGGTGCGGCCGGACGAAGCCAGAGGTATTAACAGCAGAGCACAGCTCAGCGTGGCGAGCAAGATTATGCAGCGTAGGATTCAGCGGGAGCTGATGGACAATGGGGTGACTATTGTTGACCCTGATAATACCTGGATAGATATAAGAGCACAAATTGGGCAGGATACGGTAATTGAGCCCTTTACATATATTCACGGTGAGGTTAAAATCGGGCAGGGCTGTCGAGTTGGGCCGTTTGCTTATTTGAGGGATGGCACGGTTTTGAAAGACGATGTTGTTCTGGGCGTTTTTGCGGAAATTAAAAATTCGACTTTGGCTGAGGGGGTGCGAGCACGACACCACAGCTATATCGGCGATGCTGTTGTGGGGCGGAATGTTAATATAGGAGCCGGCTCGATAACGGCCAATTTCGACGGCGAGAAGGTGAACCGGACAAATATAGGTAATGACTGCTACATCGGTTCGGGCGCGGTACTGATAGCGCCGATTGAGCTGAAGGACGGCTCGCGTATAGGCGCCGGGACAGTGGTCTCGCAGGAAGAGATAGATAAATTTGGGCGGAAGGAGTAAAAAGGATTAACCGCAGAGAACGCAGAGAAAACAAAAGAAAAATGGATTCCTGCTTTCGCAGGAATGACAATATTAGTAAACTCAGGGAATTAGCCACAAAGACACGAAGTCACAAAGAGAATTAGATATAAGTAAAAAAAATTCTTGGTGCCTTGGTGGCAGAAAATAAGACTCGGCGGTAAAAGTACCTGTGGCAGAGCTAAAAAGGTAAGGTGATGTTTGTGAATGATAATCTGAAGATATTCTCCGGCAAAAGCAATGCAGCATTGGCCGGTGCGGTTTGTGAGTATTTAGGCATTCAGCTCGGCGCTGCGAAGATTGAGCGGTTTGCGGACGGCGAGAAGGTTGTCAGGGTGGAAGATGATGTTCGAGGCAGGGATTGCTTCGTTGTGCAGTCAACATGCAGGCCTGTTGATGAGCATCTGGTAGAGCTTTTGATTTATCTGGATTGTTTGCGAAGGGCCAGTGCGAGTCGCATCACTGCGGTTATTCCTTACTTTGGCTACGCCCGGCAGGATAGAAAAGACGAAGGGCGCGTGCCGATTACCGCGAAGCTGGTGGCCAATCTAATTACCACCGCCGGCGCCAACAGGGTGTTGGCGATAGACCTGCACGCAGCACAGGTGCAGGGTTTTTTCGATATACCTCTAGATCACCTGTCGGGCGAGCTGGTACTGAGTAAGTATTTCAGGGATAAGAAGATTGATAATTTGACGGTAATTTCGCCGGATGTGGGTAATATGAGGATTGCATCCAGATATGCAACTCGCCTTGGCGGGGAACTGGCAATTGTGCACAAAAAACGGCTCAGTGGCAGCGAGGTGCACGCTTCGGAGATTATCGGGGAAGTAAAAGGCAGAAATATTCTGATGTGCGACGATATTATTGCAACCGCCGGGACTGTGTGTAGTGCGGCCAGTCTGCTTAAAGAGCGTGGAGCTGGAAAAATATATGTCGGTGCCACACACGGTGTTCTTGCGGGCGAGGCGCTGGAACGATTGGAGCAGGCACCGATTGATGAAGTGGTGGTTACCGATACTATACCGTTGACTGAGGAGACCAAAAAGCTTGGCGGTATTAAGGTTTTAACCGTCTCAGCTATGTTAGGCGAGGCGATAAAGAGAATACACAAAAATGAATCGGTTAGTAGCTTGTTCAACAATGTTTAGCGCATTGAGGTGAGAAGATTATGGAAAAAGCTTTGCCTTTGAAGGCGGAAATTCGGGAACATACCGGCTCAAGGTCCGCGGCGAAGGTGCGCAAGCAGGGCCGGATACCCGCTATTGTGTACGGACATAAGAAAGAGCCGGTGGCTATTTCGTTAGACGTGCATAACCTGGTCGAAGGGCTGCATCACGGGCATCGGCTGATGGATGTGCAGATTGGTAAAAAGCGACAAAAGGTGATTGTTAAAGACCTGCAATATGACTATCTGGGCAAAGATATCATTCATGTGGACCTGATGAGAGT
>CAZWKM010000407.1:0-2114 GCA_964634165.1 uncultured Pirellulales bacterium
GTTTTATATTGTGTTTTCCGGTTCAGTGCGCTGATACAAAAGGGCAGATATTCCGGCCCTGTGCAGCTTATCCTCCACGATTGGCCGTTTCAGATTGGCTTTGTGCTCTGGGTTTTAGCGTGTATCGGAATTATTTACGCCAATAAGTTCGGTAACATTTTTGGCAACATTTGGGCCTATTAAAATAGTTAAATAGTTGTTGCTGAATAGTAAATAGATTGCTTCGCTACGCTCGCAATGACAAACCCTGGGTGAAACCCACGGCTAAATACTAAATGGCTGAACAAAGATTACAAAAGGTTTTGGCTGCGGCGGGTGTCGATTCGCGTAGAAAATGCGAGGAGTTGATACTCAGCGGTGTAGTCCGGGTAAATCGCAAGGTGGTGGATAGGCTGCCGGCCTTTGTTGACCCCGAAAAAGACGTCATAACCGTAAACGGCAAAAAGATTCACGCAGCACAAAAAGTATATTTTCTTTTGAATAAGCCCAAAGGGGTGATTTGCAGTAATCGTGACCCGCAGGGCAGGAAAAAAGCGATAGACATAGTCACTGCTCGTGAACGTATTTTTTGTGCCGGCAGACTCGATGTCGATACCACAGGAATAATTATCCTTACCAACGACAGCGAACTGGCAAACAGATTAACACATCCAAGATATGGATTGGCTAAAACCTATGTTGTTAGGGTCAAGGGGCAAATTCATGGCGAGGCGGTCGAAAAGTTAAAGAAAGGCGTCTGGTTGGCTGAAGGCAAAACCGCCAGGTCATCAGTAAAAATATTAAAACGCAGCCACAAAGAATCGTTGATTGAAATTACTATTCGGCAGGGTCTTAACCGGCAGGTTCGCAGAATGTTAGCGAGGGTGGGTCTGCCCGTAAAATCGCTTAAGCGAACGCGGATAGGCAAACTCGATACGCGAGGCCTCGGTGTCGGCAAATTCAGAATGCTAACCAAAGCTGAAGTGGCATACCTGAAGAAAGTGTGAAACTTAAAACTAAAAATGAAAAGCGAAAACTCAAAACTGGAAAATTTGTATTCTTTTTCGTTTTGAGCTTTGATTTTTAGTTTTTAGCTTTAAGCTTTTAATTTTTTCAATCAGTACCAGCTTGCCTGCCAGAGCCAGGTGTCGGCGAAATCTGCGAAATCCTTGAAGTTTACTGTGCCGTCAAGGTTGAAATCGGCTGCGTTGGTGTAAGTGCCCGGCTCCCAGATGATATTGCAGTTGTTGTTTGTCAGGCCTCCTCGACAGATAATTCTACCACCAATCATATGGATGGTTCCGTTGTTACAGGTTGTATGGCCGATGATTAGTGTTGTCCCATCGCTTATCTCCAATGTAGCATCAGTTCCGATTTCCATATTACCAACAACATTAGTCGAGCCAATAAGCGTGATTATGCCGTTGGGGTCAATTACTACGTCGCCGGTAATCCCGCCAAAGCCTGCAAAATTTGCTTCAGCCGATTGGGTAATACTCGCCGCCGCAAGAGTTCCGCCAAGCAGTTTAATTATCCCATTTGGCTCATTGACGAGGTTGCAGTCAAAGGCCACACCGCCGCCAGCATTGACTTTTATTGTACCACTATTATTCACCTCTGCTGTTGGCTTAATATGCAGCGAGGACAGGGGATGATTGCCCAAAACACCGTCATTTATAAGACCGCCTTCGCTGGCAACCGCAAGCGAGCCGCCGTATGCGGAAATTTCACCTTTATTGCGCAGAAGTTGTTCCGCGTAAAGAACGCCAAAACCCTTAATAACACCGGTGCTGTTATTGTCCACAATTCCTTCGACGCCAAATTCGCCGCAATAGATATTAATAAGCCCATTATTGATGACTTGTTGGTCGCACAAAAGATCACTGGCATGAATAATGGTGATCGTACCATCATTTTGCAGATCGCCTTCAACATCATTTTCCCCTTCAACTTCTATCGTTGCACCTGCCTGGTTGTACAGATTTGCTTCGATATCCATGCCCCATAACCAAAGTGTCGCTCCGGCAAGATTTGTTACATTGCCGTTAATTTCAATCTCCTCAATCTCCAAGTAGCCGTGGTTTGTCAGGCCGTTTGCATCTACCAGAGCGAGTTCAATCCAGCCACTCGTGTAG
>CAZWKM010000408.1:0-2110 GCA_964634165.1 uncultured Pirellulales bacterium
TTTCCAGACGCACCTTTTTATCCTGGCAATGCTGGCAATAATGGCCCTGCACGCCGGCGCTAATATGGCCAATGATTACTTCGACCATACCTCACGAAATGACTGGGTCAATCAAAACCCTACGCCGTTTTCAGGAGGAAGACGTTATATCCAGCAGGGTATCCTTTCACCCAAAGCAACTTTATTGACAGCTCTTTTCTTTCTGATAGCAGGCGCAGCAATCGGCACTGTAATTTTCCTGCTGACACAGAGTGTTTTTATTTTGATTCTCGGCCTTATCGGATTGCTCGGCGGCTTTTTCTACACAGCTCCACCTATTCAGCTTGGCTACCGTTACATCGGCGAGTTCGTCATTGCGCTGTTGTTCGGCCTGCTTCCGGTTTACGGCTCATACTACTTGCAGACAGAAACTATTGATACTATTCCACTTTTGCCCGCTGCCGTCGTCGCCATACTGATTTTCCTGGTGATTTTAGTAAATGAATTCCCGGATGTTGCTGCCGATGCCGCCGTGAACAAAAGAACGCTTGTAGTTCGTCTTGGCGTGCCGGCTTCCGTTTGGATTTACCGAATTGCACTCATCGTCAGCTTTCTCATCGCAATAGCGGCTATGATGATTTACCGTTCAATGTTCTTTGCAGGATTGTTTTATTTACTTACGCTGCCGATTGCAATCCTCGCGATAAAACTTGTAAACAAAAGAGATTTGGTCAAACCCGGCCAATACCGCACCAGCCAAATCACAGTCCTTTTGCACGCACTTGGCTCCCTGGCCCTTACCCTCGGCTTTATCATCTTCGCTCTCCACAACTCTGCAATCCAAAGTAGGGTGTGCACTGCACACCCTACAACTAAAACGTATATGCTAATTTCTGATTGACTCGATTACTTTTGCCGCTTAAACTTACTGCAGATGGAAAGGCGAATCATAATAAACGCAGATGATTTCGGCCTTTGCGACGGAGTAAATAAGGCCGTCGCCCAGGCCCATACAGATGGCGTGCTGACCAGTGCGACAATTATGGCCAATATGCCGGCCGCCGACGAGGCCGTCAAAATAGCAAAAAAACTGCCCAGCCTTGGCGTCGGAGTCCACCTTAATCTCACCGAGGGCCGACCCCTATCGAAAGACACCTGCATTGACCGCTTACTCGATACCGACGGCCAATTCGCATCTTCGTTGTTCAAACTGTCACTTTTTTCCCTGGCAGGACATAAGATTAGAGAAACTATACGAGCCGAATTGGCCGCCCAAATCCAATGGGTCATTGACAATGGCCTCAAGCCGACTCATCTGGACTCACATAAACATATCCATACATTCCCTCCGCTTTTCTCAATCGTCTGCCAGTTGGCCGGACGATTTCAAATCCCCGCAATACGTTGGCCGTTCGAGCCAAAAGGACTTTCCCAAATACCCTGGCCACTGACAAGTGAGGACGGCAGAAAAAGAGCCCAAAAAATCAGGATTATGGCCAAGATAAACCGCGTGCAAAACCCGGACTTCTTAAAAACTGACGTATTTCTTGGTATTGCACATACAGGCAAAATAGATGTGAATTTCTTCAAGGCCGTCGCTTTATATAATTCGGCGGCAACCGTAGAAGTGATGACTCATCCGGGATTTGCTGACGGCCTGGACCCAGCCAAAACCAGATTAGTACACCAGCGAAAGGTCGAGCTGGAAGCTCTCTGCAGCGGAAAAACAAAGCAGTATTTCGAAAATGCAGGAGTAAAATTGGTGCATTATGGAAAACTTTGACCACATTGATTGTTCGGTCGTAGTGCCGCTTTACAACGAAGCTTCGGCTGCCAACGAGCTTTACAGCCGATTAGTCAAAACAATGGGTGAAACCGGCCTGGATTACGAGCTTGTCTTTGTCGATGACGGAAGCACCGATAATACGTTGGAGCTGCTAAAAGATATCGCCGGCAAAGACAGCAACGTGGTTATTGTCGAGCTTCGCCGCAATTTCGGCCAAACCCCTGCTCTCGCCGCCGGCTTTGATAACGCAAGAGGACGCATAATAATATCAATGGATGGCGACCTGCAGCACGCACCGGAAGAGATACCAAATTTTCTTGAAAAAATCGACGCCGGCTACGATGT
>CAZWKM010000409.1:0-2109 GCA_964634165.1 uncultured Pirellulales bacterium
CAGGGCAAATTTCGCCACAAGCGGACAGATATTCAGCTCGATTTTGCACAAGGAACGGCACGGCGACTACCTCGGCAGAGACGTCCAGATGATTCCGCACGTTACCGGCGAGGTCAAACTAAAGCTTCGCCGGTTGGCAGCCGAAACCGATGCCGATATGGTATTTGTCGAGATTGGCGGCACGGTCGGCGATCTGGAAAATGCCTATTATATCGAAGCGATGCGAGAGCTGGCCTACGAAGAAGGCCCCAATAGCTGCTGCTTCATGGCACTGACCTATATACTGGAGCCGAAAACCCTCGGCGAGCAGAAATCGAAAGCCGCACAATTGGGAATAAAGCAGCTTATGCAACTGGGTGTTCAGCCGGATATCATCGCCTGCAGGGCAGCCAACCCTGTTAGCGAAAAAGTCCGGCAAAAAATAAGCGTGTACAGTAATGTCCCCTTTGAAAGGGTCTTCAATATGCCCGATTCGGCCAGTATCTATATGATACCGGCTATGCTCAGAGATGCCGGCCTGGATTTTGAAGTGCTGCGGCTGCTAAAAATCGAGGACAGAATCAATCTGCGGCACGAACGAAAGGCCTGGGCCCGGTGGTGCGATTTCACCGACAAAATCGGCTCGGCTAATCGCCAAATAACCATCGGTATCACAGGTAAATATACCGCAGTCCGTGACAGCTATGCCTCGATAATCAATGCCCTTGAGCATGCGGGCATCGCGCTTAGCTGCGACGTCAAGATTAAATGGATTGAAACAACTGCTATTACTAACGAGAACGCAGCCGAGCATCTGGCCGACGTTGACGGTATTATTGTCCCCGGCGGGTTCGGTACCCGCGGTGCGGAAGGAAAAATAAGCTGCGCAAAATATGCCAGGGAGAACGAACTCCCTTACTTGGGACTATGCTTTGGCTTTCAAATGGCTGTTATAGAGATTGCCCGGAACGTTTGCGGCCTGACAGAAGCCAACAGCACTGAGATTGAGCCGGATTGTCCCGAGCCGGTAATCGATATATTGCCGGAGCAGAAAAAAATAGAAGGACTGGGCGGAAATATGCGCCTCGGCGGAAGGGATATAGAATTAAAAACCCAGACGCTGGCGTGGAAACTTTTTGGCAAAACGAATTCGGTTAGAATGCGATTTAGACATCGTTACGAGGTTGACCCGCGATATATTGAGCAGTTGGAAAAGGCCGGCCTTGTGTTCTCCGGAAAAGCACCGAATCAGCCGATTATGCAAATCCTGGAAATTCCGTCCCATCCGTACTTTTGCGGAACTCAGGCGCATCCGTGCTGGACTTCCCGCCCGCTCAGACCTCAGCCGATGTTTGTAGGACTCGTTGCGGCGGCAATGCAAAAACATTACCCACAGGAAAAATTGCCCGATTGTATAAAGGCCGTCCGAAAAGTGTGCCTGTCTCGGCTTGGCCGAGCCACGACGGGCAATCACAGTGATTAACGGCTGGTTATAAAGGTTCAGTGCCTGCTTTGTAGGGTGGGGCTTGCCCCACCTTTAGCTCTATTTCTCAGCTTCTTCGAGTTCTGCTTTAAGTTTCTCTATTTGTGCCTTGAGCCCCTCGTTTTCCTTGCGCAGTTCTTCGTTTTTCTCCATAACCACCGTTAAAACGCTGTCCACCTGCTCTTGGATGTTTTGCTGTGCCTTCGCTTTCCAGGTGTCTCTTTCTTGCAGGCATTTTTCAAGCAGCTTTTCTTGTTTTTTGATTTCCTGGTCACGCTGCTCTAATTCTTCCTTTAACCGCACGTTTTCAGTGGCTATGAGCCTGCTCCTTTTTGTATCTGGTGCGTTTTCCTTTTCACAACCTGCAATTAACATAATAACAACAGTACCAGCTGCTAAAACAAATGTTTTCCAGGCCCGTCTTTTCATTTTGTATCCTTTCGAATCTAACTACATTTCCAATATCGGCCCCTACTATATCAGCTACCGTCCTACCGTCAAGCATCTATTGTAATTTAGATGTTCATAGTGAAATAGCCGTAGCACTTTACGACGCATTTCCGCCGAGGACACATAGAGTTCTCAAAACCCTGCTAACCAGTTATCGACAAATACCAGAAGGTCCAGCATATTGATGGAATAATCCG
>CAZWKM010000410.1:0-2105 GCA_964634165.1 uncultured Pirellulales bacterium
CCCGTCGCACATCCCACAATGAGTATGCCGCCTGCAAACCACGCAAAAAGCAGCGGGGCGATTGTTGCTTTTACTTGACCACTCTTCATTTCCAGCTCCTCTGAATACCTAATGCAATTTAACTTCTTTGACATTTTTGTCCCGCAGGTCTCTTCATACCGTAAAGGAACGGAATTCTTCGATGAGCAATTTCGTATATTTGCCGGGCTTACCATCGCCGGTGGGCTTACCATCGAATCTGACCACGGGAACAATATCTTTAGTAGTTACAGCAATAAAAAGTTCATCTGAATCGCCCGCTTGCTGTGGCGTTAACGATTTTTCTATTACTTCTAATCCGATATTTTTGCCTGCTTCGAGCGCAAATTTGCGCGTAATGGAAGGTAGAATATTAGCGATAAGGGGAGCGGTTTGCAGTGTCCGCCCGAAGATTGCGAAAAACGTTGAGCCGGCCCCCTCGGTTATCAAGCCGGCCTCATCCACAAGTATCGCCTCGGCACAACCCTTTTGGGCGGCATCCTGCCGAGCAAGAACATTGGCTAACAGATTCAGCGACTTTATGTCACATCTTTTCCATCGCCAGTCAGGATGGGTTGATACTGCGATGCCTTTGTTTTTTTCTTCTGCGTCGTCGGGCACCTCCGTAACGGTCAGAAAGAAGTTGGGCTTTAAGTCGGCATCCCAGATATGGTTTCGCGGCGCCGAACCGCGAGTAACGTGAAAATATATCCTGGCGTTGGAAATACCTGCAGTGTCAAATGCCTTCCGGACCCGCGAACGAATCTGGTCAATGTCCACCCCGGTTATTTCAATCGCGGCCAGGCTATTGGCAAATCTTTGCAGGTGTTCTTCAAGTGCGAAAATTTTGCCGTCGTAGCTGCGCACCACCTCATAAACCCCGTCGCCGAAGTAAGTTCCACGGTCAAGATAAACCGGCTCAAGCTCCTCTACCGGCACGATTTTGTCCTGTATCATAGCTACCTGCATCAAATTACTCCCGAAGACGCTGTCAGCCCAAATTTTAACTTCATATTCGACAACAGGACACAAAAATATCTGATAATTTGCTTTACAACAAAAGATTCAATACGTAGAATACCCCACCTGTTCGGATTTTCGAGTATAAAAGCTGGGAGTTCTTGGAATGTATGCGGTAATTGAACAAGGCGGAAAGCAGTATAAAGTCGCCCAGGGCGATTGTCTAAATATCGAGCTGACCGATGTCTCGCCCGATGCCACGACCATCGAGCTGGACAAAGTTTTGTTGGTGAGTGACGGCGAAAAAGTAAAAATCGGCACGCCATATCTTAAGGGGGCAAAGGTCGTTGTCTCATTTAAGACCACCGCTGAAGATGCTGTTGTTAAAGGCAAAAAACTCTATCCTATGCACTTTCGCAGGCGCAAACACAGCAAAAGACGTATTGGGCACCGGCAAAAGTATCTGCAGGTAACAATCGACAAAATAGAAGTGTAACACGGGCTTCCAGCCCGTGTTACGACTGGGGTTTATATTCTTTTGTGATTTTTTCGGCTCGGTCCCGCCAGGTGGCCGCGCCGTTTTCAACAAAATATTCGAACGACTTATCATCAACCAGTTGTCCTAATAGAGCTTTACGGTCGGCGGGGTCCGGCACATCTTTAATAATGCGTTTTCGAAACATTTCCAGTTCAGCCAGAAATTCGCCGTGTTTGTCGGTAAAGGTCTGCTCCAGCTTCTTTCTTATATGGCCGGCATAAGCAGGGTAATGTCCTTCAGTGCCGACGGCTATCTGCAGGTCGCCGCGCTTCACAACGGCCGGCACAAAAAAATCGCAAAGCTCCGGCTCGTCAACTACATTACATAAAATCTCCAGCTCCTGACAATCCTTATATATCCGCCTGTTTAGCTTGGGGTTATTTGTTGCAGCTATAGCAAGCACCGCACCCGTCAGATATTCTTTGGAATACCTGGACTTTATCAATTTAGCGTTCGTGCCCTGACTCTGAATTGTTAGCGTATCATCGATATCCTCGGCTACTACCACCAGCCGGGCTCCCGCAGCCAATAGCGCCTGTGCCTTTCGCAGGGCCACAGCCCCCGCACCTATCACAACCGCACGGCGACC
>CAZWKM010000411.1:0-2095 GCA_964634165.1 uncultured Pirellulales bacterium
AGCTCGTGGCAAAAATCAGTTGAAAATTATCACAATAATATCTAAAATTTAATCGGTTGACCGCAATGGATTACTCTGATAATCTGTTGCGGTTTATCTTTGGGAACGCATTAAAAGGTCTCAGGGAAGTGAGCATAAATGAATTCTTGTGTTGTCGGATTACAGTGGGGCGATGAGGGCAAAGGCAAGGTTGTTGATATCCTCGCCGAGCACAGCGATATTGTTGTCCGATACAGCGGCGGTGCCAACGCCGGCCACACCGTTGTCGTAGGTGACAACAGGTTTGCTCTGCACCTTTTGCCCAGCGGTTCGGTTCGGCCGAATATCATCTGCGTAATCACAAATGCCGTAGTCGTTGACCCCGACACACTTATAAAGGAAATCGATAAACTGGCCCAGAAAAATATCACGCTAAACAACCGGCTCTTTATAAGTGAGAACGCCCACATCGTCCTGGATTATCATAAAAAAGAGGACCAATTACGCGAAGAATCACTCGGCAAAAACAAACTCGGCACCACCATTCGAGGCATCGGCCCCTGTTATGCAGATAAGGTCGGCAGAAGCCATACCGTCCGTATGGCCGATTTAAGAGACCTCGAAAAGCTCAAAGCCAAACTGCAAACCATCGTGGACTATAAAAACAAAATCTTTGCCGCCCTTTATAACGCAGAGCCGATAAGTGCTGCTCCCCTCTTCGAAAAGTGTAAATCTTATGCCGACAAGCTCCTGCGCTTTATCGCTGACACAACCGAATTTCTGCACAAGTCAATTGCGAACGGCAAATCAATCCTGTTCGAAGGCGCCCAGGGCACACTGCTGGACCTGGACCACGGCACTTTCCCGTTTGTAACCAGCTCGAACTCAAGCGGGCTTGGTATGCCGGCCGGCTCCGGCGTGCCTGCCAAAATGGTCGATAAATTCATCGGCGTGGCCAAGGCCTACACAACAAGGGTCGGTGCCGGCCCATTCCCTACCGAGCAGGACAACGAAATCGGCCGGTACATCCGTGACAAAGGGCAAGAATACGGCACCACCACCGGCCGGCCCCGCCGATGCGGCTGGTTCGACGCCGTAGCCGTATCCTACGCCGTAACCATTAGTGCTATCGACTCCATAGCATTAATGCACCTCGACACACTCGCCGGCTTAAAAGAAATAAAAATTTGCAGGGCGTACAAAATCAACGGAAAACAAACTTCCTTCTTTCCCGCAAATGCAGCCAGGCTCTCACAGGCGAGTCCCATTTACGAAACCGTCTCCGGCTGGGATGAGGATATAACCGAAGTGAACGATTTTCACAATTTGCCTTTGAACGCCCAAAACTTTATCGTCCTTATCGAGGAAATGACCGGCAAACCGGTCACAATCATTGGCGTCGGACCAAAACGAAATCAGACAATATTTAGATAGTTCTCGAACTGTACGAATTGGAAAAGAGCTTCGAAGAAAAACTGAAAAAAACCGCCGAGCGCCTCGGCTTGACGCCCGAACAAGTTCCCCGTCATATCGCCATAATTATGGACGGCAACGGCCGGTGGGCACAGAAAAAAGGCCTGCCACGGGCTGAAGGGCATCGCCAGGGCGGAAAAACAGTCGAGAAAATAGCTCAATACTGCGTCGATTTTGGCATCGAATCTCTGACTTTATATTCCTTCAGTATAGAAAACTGGGAGAGACCCAAAGCCGAAGTCAACGGTCTTATGAATCTCTACACTCAATACCTCATCAGGATTCGTCCCACGCTGATGAAAAATAATGCAAAGCTGATTCACCTCGGCCGATTGGCGCAATTGCCACCAGCGGTAAAAACAGAACTTGCAAAAACCATAGAAATCACCGCCGGCAATACCGGTATGATACTTGCCCTGGCGCTGAACTACGGTGCCAGAACCGAGATCGCAGATGCAGCCAAAAAAATTGCACAAGAATACAAAAGTGGCAAACTCCACCTCGAAGATATCGACGAACAGTGCGTAAGCCGGCATCTATACACCGCCGGCCTTGCCGAACCCGACCTTTTGATACGCACCGCAAATGAAATGAGAATCAGCAACTTTCTGCTCTGGCAAATTTCATACAGCGAATTCTACGT
>CAZWKM010000412.1:0-2071 GCA_964634165.1 uncultured Pirellulales bacterium
TCCAAAAGGTGTTAAAGCAGGTGGAAAAAGACAATATAAAATTTATTACCCTGCAGTTTACCGATTTGTTAGGTGTTATAAAGGAGCTCATCATACCCGTTGAAGAGCTCGAGGATGCATCACGCAACGGGGTCTGGTTTGACGGCTCCTCAGTTGAAGGCTTTGCCCGAATACAGGAGAGCGATTTGTTTTTGAAGCCGGATATGGCGACTTACGCCGTTGTGCCCTGGCTGACCGAAGACGGCAAAACTGCAAGACTGATATGTGACATCTACCGCGCAGACGGCGAGCCCTTTGAAGGAGACCCCAGATTTATTCTTAAACAAGCTGCCGGGCAAGCGGCAAAAGAAGGGTTTGAATATAACGTCGGGCCTGAGCCGGAATTCTATTTGTTTAGAGCTGATGGTGAAAACAGAACATCGCCCATAGATTACGGCAGTTACTTTGACCTTTCTTCTCACGAAGGATACAAGGCCATAAAGAAGATAATAGCGGCACTTGAGAATTTTGGAATTAAGGTTGAAACGTCTCATCACGAGGTCGGCTTCGGCCAATACGAAATAGATTTTAATTACGGCCAATGCCTGGACATAGCCGACAAGGTCGTTACGTTAAAGTACAGTGCGAAGAAAATCGCCCAAATGTATAATTTGCACGCTACCTTTATGCCCAAGCCGGCAATGGGTAAGCCCGGCTCCGGAATGCATGTTCATCAGAGTCTGTTCGAAACTGAATCAAAGACAAATGCCTTTTACGACGAAAAGCACAAATACAATTTGTCTAAGATTGCTTATAATTTTATTGCCGGCCAGATAAAGCATATCAAGGCGATGTGTGCGATTCTTTGCCCGACTGTGAATTCGTACAAGAGACTGGTTTCCGGGTTCGAGGCGCCTGTTTACGTTACGTGGGCTGCTATGAACCGCTCAGCACTTTTGAGAGTGCCCAAATGGTTCAAGACCAAGCAGGAAGCCGCGAGAATCGAGCTGAGATGTCCCGACCCAAGCTGCAATCCGTATCTGGCCTTTGCCGTTATGTTAAAAGCGGGCCTGGATGGGATTAAAAATAAGCTGGAGCCACCCGAGCCGGTTGAAGAAAATATATATACCCTCGATGATGAAAGTCTGGCTAATAAAAATATTGATGTTCTGCCAACGTCGTTATTGGAAGCTCTGGACGAATTGAAAAAAGACAAGCTTATGCAGGATGTTCTTGGAGAGCATTTGTTTGAAAGATACATTGACGTGAAGACAAAGGAGTGGGACGAGTTCAAAAAGCAGGTTACCGGCTGGGAAATCGATACGTATTTGGACACTTTCTAAATTCTTCGGTGAGGGTAATAAGAGGGACAGGTAATTATTGGCAGATGACAGGCTCGCCGGCATGATTAAGATTCGCAAAGGAAAGTTGAGTGATTCGGAACGTATCGTCGAGCTGCAACTGCAAATGGCGCGGGAGACGGAGGGGCTGGAGCTGGATAAAACGGTGATAAGCAGTGGAGTACGCGGCGTTTTCCAGGAGCCAGCACGGGGGACATATTGGGTGGCGGAGGAAAAGGGCGGGATTCTGGGAGTACTTCTGGCGACACCGGAATGGAGCGACTGGCGGAACGGAACGGTGCTATGGATACATTCGCTCTATGTCATTCCCCGGGCACGCAGGCACAGCGTGTTTAAGAAGCTGTATTTGAACTTGAAGAAACAGGTGGCGCAGTCGGCGGAGCTGGCAGGGATACGTCTTTATGTGGACAAGCAAAACAAGTCGGCACAGAAAGTATATGAAAAACTGGGCATGAACAAGCACCACTACGAGCTTTACGAATGGCTCAAGTAAGTAACTGACCTTCTATATGTGTTATAGGTTTACAGATATGCTGCGGTGGATAAGCGTCAAATGAGAATATCTGATAGAGCGATTAAGTCCGGCAGTTCGCCGGATTGAAACGTGTTTTTCTTCCGGCATTGTGTTTTATATTATGCCGGCGGTATTTCCTGCCGATTTACTTTGTTGAGCCTTCGGTGATTAAGGAAGATATGAATGTGCGGCATAGTAGCTTATCTGGGTAAAAAAG
>CAZWKM010000413.1:0-2068 GCA_964634165.1 uncultured Pirellulales bacterium
CTCGGGGCGAAGATGAAGAAAAATATCAGCGCCGCCGCCCCGCCAATGGCGATAAAGCTCACCCCGTACAAAATCTTTTCTACAACCTCGTACATATTCTCATCCATTGTCTCCCGCTCCAGCTCAAAACCATATCTCACCGAAGTGGAGGAATCTCAAAATTGTATCCTCCTGCCTCTCATTGCGAGCTTTTTTTTGCCATTCTGAGTGAAGTCCTGAGCAACGTCGAAAGGCGCAGCGAAGAATCTCAACTGCACAATGGTAAATCGTTAATTATCAATAGTCAATTACCAATTTCTACCTCTCAAATCACAATCGTAAATTGTAAATTAGCAGGTCATTCCCGCGCAGCATTATCACCCCCGCATCTCGTTGGCGGAGGGCCAAAGGTGGAAAGTACTCAGGAGCAAAAAGCGAAAAATACCTTTGACAGGCTCCAGCTCATAGAATTTAACCCCGGCGATTGAGATGCTGCTGACTCTTGCTAAACTTCCTTCTCCAGCTTGGTCAGCAGCGCCCCTTGTAATTTGTGTAATTCCAAAAGATTGCTTACATATTCAGCTGCTTTTGTTTGGCCTTTTTTAGTTTTTTTCGCTGAAATCGCCCCCTTTGTTTTTTTTCTTTTGGATTTTGCCATTTTTTGCGGTTTCCTCATTGACGAAATTCACACTTGCGTTTAGATTATACGTTTTCAGAACTTACTTTTGGCTGAATATTAACACAATTGCGAAAGACTGCAAGCAGAAAATTCGTATTTATGTAAAAAAATGGAAAATTTTGACGAAAAAACGATAATTGAGAAAATTAGTCTCCTGCGCAAGCAATATGCAGGCAATAGGGGCAAGAGTGAATTTGCCCGGGCTTTGGGCATAAGTGCTTCTACTTACAACTATTATGAAAATAACAGGGTCCCTCCGATTGAGATTCTGCTGAAAATATGTGAGGTTACAGGAGCGGATTTGGAATGGTTGCTGACAGGCCGCAGCACCGAAAAAAGATTCGCATTTGGGGCAAATAGCGGGCTTCTGCAAAAACTGGACGACTTGTTTACCAGCAATCCGGAGCTGACCGAAGCGGTTCTGGCTTTTATTGAGCTATTATGCGAGAAGAAAGGGGTTGAAAAAGAGTTTCAGTCCAAAGTTCTGCCGGCCAGGCCGGACCGGCCCGGGTGGATTCCAGTGCTCGGCCGAACTGCGGCGGGGATGGTTCATTTTTGGGACCAAACATTTCTGCCGGAGCCGAAGCAAGCTGTTACCGAGCTTGATGAGTTAGTGAAAAAGCACATCGGAAAAGCGATTATCGGCTCTGTGGATGGGATGGTGTCAATTGATTTGCAGGCGAGGCCTTTGGTGGATGGTCTTAAAAGGCCTGAGGTCAATCTGATTCAAGTCAGCGGACAAGAGGCGGACAGCATAGTTGAGTTTGTCCAGTGTGGGGAAATTGTTGAGTTGTTTCCTGATAGTTTTGCGCTGCGGATAGATGGTGACAGTATGTCGCCGAGAATAAACGATGGTGACATTGTGATATTGAGCCCCTCGGTGCCGGCGGCACAGGGCCATATAGCAATTGCACGTGTTGCAAATCAAATAGGGGTCACCTGCAAACTCATAAGAAGCACAGAGGATGCCGTTCATCTTATACCGATAAATGAAAGGCACGAAACGAAGGTCGTGGCCAAAAAGGATTTGCTCTGGGCACTGGCGGTTTTGTGTCATATAGGCGTCTGATTATAGCGACACTCCGGTCGATAAATTGCTTATATAAAAAGCTCATATTTTTTTTGTGCAGATTGAAAAAATTGAGAGCTGAAGTTATCCAGATTTTTGGGGGGGAAAAATTATAGTATTTGAATGTAATCTTGTTTCGTGGGGGCTCGTTTCTTTTTATTATTAAAGGCAGATTTCCGGCAAGCCGGGATTTTCAATTACAATGATTATACTGAGGATTACACGGATTCTTAGTTACTGATACCCGCCCATTCGGCTTCGCTCAGCGCAGGCTCTGCGAGGACACAAGCTTTTGAGTATTGAGTTTGAGGGTTTGTGGGACGGCCGATAAGGAGTCTGGC
>CAZWKM010000414.1:0-2067 GCA_964634165.1 uncultured Pirellulales bacterium
ATGAACGATTATGCAAAACAAACCCAATCAAACCCAATCCCCCCGCCCCCGTTTTTACCCCAAAAACCAACATTGCCGGCCCAAAAAAATATCGCAATTTTTAAGAAACTTTGAACCTCCATTTGTTTTTAATCGATAACAGTACTACCGCCCACACCTTATATAGAAGGGCGCGCTTTATGAGTCGGATATGGAGATGGTATAATGCAAATTAGATACGCTGTTTCCACAATGGTATTCTGGTGGCGTGAGAACAATCTTTCCTTCGAGCAGGAATGTCGATTTCTCAGCTCACTGGGCTTTGGCGTGGAGTTGTGGCCCAATATAAAAGGCCAGAACGAGTGCCGTTACGACAGGCGTAATTGGCCCCGGCTCGTTGACGCTACCGGAGATATGCTGGTCTCGATGCATTCTCGCATCGATGGGCCCGCATTAGAGCAGTGGAATGAGCAAATCGAGTGTGCTAAGCTGCTTGGTGCAAATATTGTGACCGATTTGCGAAATTTGCGTATTCGCGACGGTGCGGAGCTTGATAACTGTGATTTTGCCGCCGAGGTGGTCAAGCTGGCCGAACACAATGAGGTCAAATTGTGCCTCGAAACCGGCAGTTTGCAAACGCTAAAGGACATCGGTGAAAAATTTGAGTCCGTTTGGTATTGCCTCGACACCGGCTATGCCAATCTGGACCCGCAATTTGCCTTCAGGCAGTATGTGGATGATTTGGCCCGGAGAGTGGCGCATTTGCACCTGACCGACAATTACGGCCGAGTGGACGACCACGAGCCGCCCGGCTTGCGGGGCGGCATAAGACGTAAAGATTGGGAGTACCTATTGAGCGCTTTAAGCAAATATGGCAATGATGTAATTGGTTCGCTTGAGATGTGCCCCTCTATGCCGGCTGTGATGATACGCCAGGCAAGCGAGTTTTTGTTTGATGAATTGAAGTGGCCCAATCGACCCCAAAAACAGCCCGGCTATGTCGGCGTTGCCTATAATCCCGCCTGAGATCCGGCATTTTGCCGGACAGAATCACAGCACAGCCGCCTCCTCATTTGTGAGGTGGATAATTATAGAAAGGCTAAGGGCAGAAAGATACCCTTAGCCTTTTATTACTTCGTTGGCCTGCAATTACCTCACGCCTGGCAATGCCGCCCGCTTGCTGAGCAATTACTTTAGCGGTTATTTTTTGGAGCGTTTCCTAAAGACCGTATCCCGCCTGCCTTAGCTGTTCTTCAGTTGGCAGCGTGTTGTAATACTCGCCTCTTGGGCCGACATAGCCAACACCTTGCTTTCTCAGCAGTACCTGGCTGATAGAACCATTAGGGTTGGTAATATTGACCGTGACGGTGTTCATGTCCTGCCGGAGAGCGTCTATTTCGGCTTTTGTTTTTTTCTTGTCCTGCTCGCTGCCTATGATAAAGCCGCCGACGGCGCCTGCTCCGGCCCCAATCAATGTTGCTTCCGTATCGCCGCCTATGGCCTGACCGGCACCGGCGCCGACCGCTGTACCGATAAGAGCGCCGGTTTGAGCATCGCTCTCACAGCCGACAACAAATGCCAGACCCAGGCCCACGGCAACTACCATCAGAATTATTAGTAAACCTTTAGCCATTTTGCACCTCCCGTATCTTTTTCCCTTACATAAAGTATAAAATCCAAATTTCCCTTAAGTCAAGCTACTATGCTCATTTTACTATTATTTTTATTTGAACGAAACAATCAAGCAAATAATCCTTTAAGCTCAAAAATATACCCCTTCGGGGGTCTCATATTTTATCGGTTGTTCGGCTGTAATACCTTAAAGCAACTAAACTGAAGCCTAAACCGGCGGTTTTCGGCGTTGCCCGGCCGGAAAGATCAAAGCACCCCCAGCTTTGCCGTCGAGGGGTGTGAAGTTTGTTTCCGGCGGGGTGGGAGTGGATTTGGGATTTCTGATTTAAGATTTCAGATTGGGTTTGATTGGGTTTGTTTTGCATAATCGTTCATTGTTCATTGTTCGTTGTTCATTGCTGTAATCCTTTGTAACATATAAGTTTACGTTCATTTGCAATCCGCCTACGGCGGACA
>CAZWKM010000415.1:0-2044 GCA_964634165.1 uncultured Pirellulales bacterium
GGACAGAGCGTGCAAGGATTCATACGCTCCCACAACTGCTGAACGGCTTTACTAAAAGAACCAACATTGGTTGGCAAAGGTTTCATAATCAGTATCTACGCTTAACTTTACAAACAGCGCCCGACTATTTCAAGCCAATTAAGGCCAGAACATATATCTTTGGCCGCCGGCCAAACTATTGCTTGAATGCTCTGAATATTTGTGGTAATAAATTACTGCGCTATGAAAGCTCGAATGAAAAAATTATTGGTCGCGGCCGTATTTACTATCTGCCTTGGCGGCCTTGCGAAGGCGGATTTGGCAAAACGAATTAACGGCATTATCAGCCAGTCTTCCCAGAAGAAGGTCAAATTTTCCATTCATATCGTAAAGGCTGGTTCCGGCAGGACAGTGTATAGCCATAACGCACAAAAGGCGCTGGTGCCGGCTTCGAATATGAAAGTGATTACCTCCGTAGCGGCACTAAAATATTTAGGCCCACGCTACGAGTACGAAACAAAAGTTGGGCTTTGTGATGACACGCTGGTAGTAATAGGGAGCGGTGACCCGCTGTTAGGTGATAAAGTTACAGATGCCAGATACAGCCGAAAGGACGGCTGGATATTTGAAGATATAATAGCAGTATTGAAGCGCAATCGTATAAAAACCATCAAGGACATTATTGTTGACAGCAGCGTGTTTGATGACCAGCGCGTTCATCCGAACTGGCCGAAGAAGGAGTTGAACCGGCGGTATGCCTGCGAAGTGAGCGGTTTGAATTTTAATGGCAATTGCATAGAGGTTACCGCAAAAAATACCGGCGGAAAAGTGGCTGTTTTTATCGAGCCGAAAACCGGCTTCGTAAAGCTCATCAATAAGGTCAAACCAATATCAAAGGGCAGCAGTGCCGTTGGCTCTTATCGCCAGCCGGAGCCTAATAGGATTGTCGTTCACGGTAAATGTAGAAAGCAGGCGGGGCCGTTTGCCGTTGCGATTGAAAGACCTGCTGCGTTTTTCGGATTTTTGTTGGCGGAGAATTTAGCTAAGGCAGAAATAAAGACAAATGGTCATCTCATAGAAAAAACGGTGGGCGATGACCGCAATGTCAGGGTCCTTGCCGAATACAGCACGCCGATAGCTGATTGTCTGGCGCGGTGTAATAAGAACAGCATGGGATTAGCGGCCGAGGCGCTTCTTAAAACTATCTCCGCCAATAGTAAGCCGGGCGGTAAAAACGGCAGTTGGGCAGGGGGGCGGCAAGTAATTTCGCGCTACCTGTTAGGGCTTGGTATTGATAGGGAGCAATTTCATATCGATGACGGCAGCGGCCTGAGCAGGCAAAATAAACTCAGCGCAAATGCTATAACTAAAGTATTATCAGACACTTACAAAAGCAGGAATTGGAGAGTTTATAAGCGTTCGCTCGCGGTAGGGGGGGTGGACGGGACAATTGCCAGATACTTCAAAGAGCAACAGTACAAAGGTAAAATTTTCGCCAAGACCGGATATATGGCCGGCATCAGGGCCTTTTCTGGCGTATGCAGTACCGCCGAAGGCGATTATATATTTTCCATCCTCGCCAACAGCACCAACAGCAAGACCCGCAGCGCATTCCACGACATCGCAAAAGCAATTTTTGATTAGGCACTCACATATCACAGACCGTAAATAAGACTGAAAATATCTTGATTTAGGGGAAATTGGGGTTTTTTGAGGGTGTTTTTCGAGGGTATGTTGGTTTTTGGGGTAAAAACGGGGGTTGGTTTATTAAATTGCAGGGGTTGGGTAAAATAGGCAAGAAAAAACCGCTCAAAAACGTTCGAAAACGTTTGAAAATATTCGAAAATATTCGAAAAGTTGTGTGAAATATTCGAAAAATGATGTGAAACGTTCGAAAATATTCAAAAATTTGAGCAGTTTTTGCAGTTTTTTCCGCCACGAAGACAGAAAGGGAAATTAGCCACGGAGGTCACAGAGGTCACAGAGAAAGTTCAATTCAAAAGTAAAAAGTAGCCACAGATAAACTATGAAACCGGAGCCTCCCGTATGGGTTATAATACGGGCT
>CAZWKM010000416.1:0-2035 GCA_964634165.1 uncultured Pirellulales bacterium
CGCCATCAATACCGCGATAATAGCAATTACTACCAGGAGCTCTATTAAGGTAAACCCCGTTAGAAATCTTTTACTTGCCCCATTAGAATTCTTTATTTCTAACGGGGTAAACCCCTTTCGCTTATCCATAATGACACCTCCATTTTTCATACACGAAACTGCAAACTTTAATCATTATACACTTTTTTTAAGGTAAAACACAAGTAATAAAAAACCATTTTTTTACTGTATATTAGCATTTTTTTTGGAAGCACCACCCCCAAGCCGCAAGATGGCGCCCTGATTTGGAAGCGTCAAGAGCAGCTATCCCATAATGTGCGGCTGGGGTGTAAAAAAGAGGCCTCTTTGCCGATGATTGAGATATAGAGACAGCTCGCAGGCAAAGAGGTTAAAAGCATCTAACAAAACCCTATATGTCACCTAAAATAATGAGATTCTTCCCTTTCGACTTCGCTCAGGGCTAAAGGCTATTTTCGCTCAGAATGACAAACTACTACCTGTGGCAGAGCTATATATGCTTGTAAATAAAAGAATTACGACTATTGATGCCATCGAATCGGTCAGTTTGAGTAAAATAGCTTTTTCAACGGCCCCCTCGGCACAGTTTACCTTGAGCGAAGTCGAGCGGGCTCAATGGCCGGCCGGTGCATATTTGATTTGAAAACTAATCAAAAGTCGGTAGCATTTATTTTATTCATTCGGCTAAAAATTTTACTTGCCCCGTTAGAGACTTTTTGGTATTAGAAAGTTTGTGTGCAAAATTAGCCGGCTCTGACAGGGCTTGCAAAGATTCGTACAGCACGGCAAAATGAGAATTGTTCAAAATGGAGGCGAGAAATGGGCGGCAAACAAAAATATTTTCAGTGCATAAGCCGGCCCCGCCGGTTTGCTTCGCAAAATCGAAGCAGCGGGGCTTATGCTCTTTTGCTCGTATGTTCTTCTGCTCTTTTATTGCTTGGCGGCTGCAACTCATTTGGTAAAGGCGGAAAACTGAGACCTGATGAGGTTGCAAGGATGACGGCTGAAGAGAAAAAGGCCAGGTTACTCAAGCAGCTTGAGCGCAAATTTGAAAATCCCGATGCGCATTTCGAACTGGGCCAGTTGTATCAGGCCGACAGAATGTGGGCTCAGGCAGAGTATTACTACCATAACACTTTGAGCTTCGACCCTGTTCATAGAAGAGCCCAGGCGGCAAGGGTGAAGGTGCTGCTGGATGGTGGCGATGCAGCCAAGGCCGGACTCTTGGCCGATGAGTATATGACTCAGGCCTCCAGTTCAGCAGAGAAGTCGCTTCGCCTTGCACTGGCGTTTCAGGAACAGGGGCTGGACGAGTATGCACTGGCCTGTTATCAGCGGGCACTTCATTTGGCGCCGAATTCGGACAAGGTCAACAAGCAGGTCGGCTACTATTATTTGAGCAAGAACGATAACGTCCGTGCGAAGGATTTTCTTATCCGCAGTTTCCAGCTTAATCCTAACCAGCCGGGAGTGGCCGGTGAATTGGGCCGACTCGGTGTGGTGGTGGAAATACCGCGAAAGTCCGAGAAGCGCAGCAAGTAGCTGGACGAGGTTGTGGAGCAGTCCGACAAAGAGAACTAAAAACGAAACAGGAAATCAGGATACCTGATAACCTGCTACGCTGATAACCTGGTATTTTTACGCCCCGTGGCGAAGGGATGCGCTGCGGGGCTTTTTTTAATTTACTATTGCTTCCCGACTTCTGAATTCTCGTGTTCTTTTCAATAGTCAATAATCAATGCCATTGCTGGGATTGCACATTGCGGATGTTTTTGTGTTGGGGTTATATCTTATCGGAATCACCATTATCGGTGTTTGGGCTGCGAGGAGAATAAAAAACGTCGCCGATTTCTTTATGCCCCGCAGATTCGGCAAAGCGATGATGATAATGCACGCTTTTCACCAGTAAAATTGCTTTCGGGAATACTGGTGCGGACCCCCATCAAGCCCGGCGAGCAGGCACCTGCTCCCTGCACTTTGCCGGCCGATGCCGTTGTTCCTGAAAAGCGAAACATTT
>CAZWKM010000417.1:0-2032 GCA_964634165.1 uncultured Pirellulales bacterium
TTGCGAATGGACAGATTATTCACGATACGTGGATTATCAATCTGAACTAGGGGGAGCTTGGTGAAAGTCAAGATTCTTTGGGCTGAATATGATTTGGAATATCGGCCTCGGTTGATTGATCAATCGGATGGCAGTGTTGATTTTGGACAAGAAGATTTTTGGAACCGGAAGTTGTTGATTGAAGACTTTTTGTCTGACGATCATAAGCGGATCACGGTTGCTCACGAATTGCTCCACGCAATCAGCTATCTATCGGGCCTGGATTTGACAGAAAGCCAGGTCCGTGGATTGTCGCATCTGTTGTATACCGTGATGCAAGAGAATCCCAAGCTGGTGCAGCACATGATTCCGGGGGGCAAACGGTGATTATTCCGCTCAAACAAAAACACAAAGCCCGCTTTTCATATCCCCGGCATTCGGGCCATTCTGAAAACGGTGTTCGCACACATGCGCATCGTCCGAAGAAACACAATCCCGATAAGTTTATTTGTCCGTGCGGGGGGTTGATCAAGATGGTGAACGTGTTCGAGAACGGGAAACTGCATAATGTCGCTCGGTGCGACAAATGTGGACGCGAAGAGCATAAGCCGTCTGATTTTCAGGCATGACGTTTGAACGTGCGGTTTTCATCATAGGCGGTGTGTTGTTGTTCGCTCTCGCTTTTCATGTGGCGCGGTGGATGTTTCAATTATTTGGTTAGCCGGCATAGCTCAGTTTGGCAGAGCGCCTCACTCGTAATGAGGGTGTCCGGGGTTCGATGCCTCGTGTCGGCTCGTTAAAGGTTTCGCAATTGGGCTAGGCCCAGGAGGTGTGCCATGTCCGACTAAAACGAATGCAACAAGGAGAGAAGAAGCTCATCCGCCACGGAGCGGAAGGAGCTCGGCGGTCGTTAAATGCGACCACTGTAGGTATGTTTGGGACTGAGCAATTCTCGGTCGGCATACTTGGGGTTACGGGCAACCCTAATGCCCGTTGATAAAGGGCCGAGGCTTGACGGAGCTGAGGTCACTCTCGAGAGCGGGGAGATCGTCGGCCCAGTGTGGACTGCGTGCGGTTCCGGCCGGAAGGCCCTTGGCTGTTCGGGGTATCGACGGATACTCTGCGATTCTCCCCCGTAATGCCTTGTGATCCTGTGATGTCCGGTATAGCAGGGGAGGGGAAAATAACCGGCCAACGCCCCACCTTTCGGTGTAAGGCGACGTGAGGTTAACCGCTGTTTTCCCCCGCATGGTGTTAGCGGAAGCATGAGAGCCCTCCAAGCTCATGGCGTCGGTTCGAATCCGACTGCGGGGTCTTCGGGGCCCGTAAAATAGTGGTGAGTTTACGGGGCTTTCAACCCCGGTACGGCGAGTTCGATTCTCCCCGGGCCTAATGGGCGGGCATGTACCAAGGTGGCGAGACTGCCTTGCAAGCAGACTGCGACGGGTTCGATTCCCGTGCTGTCCATGATAATAGTTACCATATTTATTGGGAGCTGTGGCAATTTTTATAATGCGTCGGTAGTCCAAGCGGCAACGGCGGGAGATTGTAAATCTCTTCCCTTTCGGGTTCGGAGGTTCGAGTCCTTCCCGGCGCACTATCTGGAAGTAGGGTAGCGGCAACCCGTATGCCTTGGGAGCATAAGACCGCTGGTTCGAGTCCAGCCTTCCAGACTATGATAAAAGACAGAGAGAAAAAACTAGAGTATCACAGACAGTATTCTCGCAAACACTACCGAAAGAATAGAGAAAAATATCTTCGGAAAAGTATGTTGCGAAGGAAAATGATCCAAAAATGGTTTCAAGATTATAAAAGCAAATTACGGTGTGAAATTTGTGGCGAGGATCATCCGGCATGTTTGGAATTTCATCATCCCGATCCGAAGCAGAAAGAAACGAACGTGACAAATTTGCTTAATACTTGTTCCAAAAAACGCATTCTTATGGAAATAGAAAAGTGTATGATTCTGTGCGCAAATTGCCATAGAAAAATACATTCTATGGCCGTCTGATGGCAACTGGCAGACCTACCGAACTCAAAATTCGGTGTTCTC
>CAZWKM010000418.1:0-2013 GCA_964634165.1 uncultured Pirellulales bacterium
GTTTCCTGTCTGTTCCAGTGATTGGCTTCAAGTGCCTGGCGGATAAGATTTCTTTCCGGCTCAGCCAATGCTTCCTTCAAGCTCAGGGGCTTATATGTTTTTTGCTGCTGACTTTGGTCCTGTTTGACCGAGTCCGCCAGATCGTCGGGACCGATGAATTTGTCTTTACTTAACAAAGCCGCCCGCTCAATTACGTTTTCCAGCTCTCGAACGTTGCCGGGCCAGGGGTAACGCTCTAAATATTCCAGCGCCTCATCGGTAATACCGAGCTTTTCTTTGTTGTGCTGCGCACAGTACATCCGCAAGAAGTGCTCCGCCAGCAGTTGGACATCGCCTACTCTTTCGCACAAAGGTGGCAGGTCTATCGTTACCACATTTATCCGGTAATACAAATCTTCCCGGAATCTGCCTTGCTTTACTTCCTCATTTAGGTTGCGATTTGAAGCAATTATAATTCGCGTATCGACGGTCCTGGTTTTATTACTGCCGACCGGCTCGAATTGCCTGTCCTCCAGAACCCGTAGAAGTTTGACTTGAAAGGCCGGCGAGGCGTTGGCAACTTCATCGAGAAAAATCGTCCCCTCATCTGCAGCCAGAAATTTGCCTTCTTTATTACTTACAGCGCCGGTAAATGACCCTTTAACATGGCCGAACAGCTCGCTCTCGAGCAGCGTCTCCGGAAGTGCTCCGCAGCTTACCTCTACAAACGGCTTATTGCGTCGGCTGGAGCGATGGTGTATTGCTCTTGCCAGCATACTTTTGCCGGTGCCCGACGGACCGGCCATTAGTATTGTGGTTGTGCTGTCGGCAACGGTCTCAACAAGGTCGAAAATTTTCGCCATCTTGTAGTTGTGGCTGATTATGTTTTCCAGGCTGTATTTTTGTTCGAGCTGCAATCGCAGGCTCTCGTTTTCGCTCATAAGCGATTGTTGTTTAATGGCTTTTTCAATTGCCAACCGCAACTCGTCGTCGATGATTGGTTTTGTAAGGTAATCATAGGCGCCTCTTTTGATGGCCTTGACCGCGCTTTCAATAGTGCCGTAGCCGGTTATCACAATGACCACGGTTTGAGGATGCTCTTTCCTGACTATATCTAATAATTCGAAGCCGTCGCCGTCCGGCAGATTAATATCTGTTATAACCAGACTATAGCTTTGCTTCTGCAGCTCGGCCACGGCGCTCTTTAATGTTTCGGCCCCGCTGGTTTGGAATCCTTCGAGTGACAAAAACTCACACAGCGAGTCCAATATGATTCTATCGTCGTCTATAACGAGGATATTCTTTTCTCTCATAGGGTCATCCTTACCGGCTTTTATGAATTCTTTTCTAAATTACTTACCACTGGCAAATACACGGTGAATATACTGCCGCCCTGGGGCGCATTTTCAGCAGTTATTCGGCCGTGATACCTTTCAACTATGTCCTTGCATATTGCTAATCCCAATCCTGTTCCTTTACCTTTGTCTTTTGTCGTGAAGAATGGCTCGAATATAGCATCGGCATTTTCCGTCGGCAGACCTGTTCCCGTGTCGCGAAACTCCACGACGGCAGTATCATCCGCTGCCAGGCGGGTTGAGATGCTTAGTTCCCCGCCGTCCGGCATTGCATCCAGCGCGTTCTTTATAAGGTTACAGAACACCTGAAACAGATTGCCGTTTCCGATTTGTGGTATGCCGGGCGCGTAGTTTCGTAATACCCGAACATTTGAAGCTTCTGCTCTCGTATCCATTGTTTTTATGGCATCTTCGATAATCTGCTCTATTTTGACATATTCTAATGATGCGTAAGTGCTGCGAGAGAATTCCAGCAGCTCGCTTACGATTTGGACCATTCTCATAAGTCCCTGCCGGCACTGCGTGAGGTACTCTTTGGGTTTTTCGAGATTTTCCTGCTCAATAATTCTTATCGCAAGATTTATGTATCGCAGTATCCCATCCATAGGGTTGTTTAACTCATGTGCTACTTTAGAAGCGAGCTTGCCGACAGCAGCCAGTCTTTCGGCGTTGGCCAACT
>CAZWKM010000419.1:0-1983 GCA_964634165.1 uncultured Pirellulales bacterium
GAGCTTAAAGCCTCGTAAATATTTATAAAGCCGACGATATTTGCAGGCCGCTGGTCTGTGACCGGCAGACGAGTAAAAGCACACTTTTTTAATTTGCTCAACAGAGCCGAATTATCTGAGTTTTCATCGACCATCTCAACTTTATTAATAGGCGTCATCACGGTCCCTATCGTAATGTTCGAGATACTGACCAGGCGGTTTATGATATCGGTCTGCACGGGGCTCAAGAGCCCTTCTTCTCGAATGTCTGTGAAAATTGCTCTGATATGATGTCTCTGCACGGCGGTTATCGCCGTCCCGGAGGGGACCGGTGCTCCTGTTAATCGGGCGAAAATGCCGGACATAAATTTGAGGAGGGGCACCGCTCCGCACCAGCTAAAAACCTTGTGAAATGCGAATAGAACAGGTGCAAAAAAGGACATTAGACAATCGGCGCGATAAAAGAAAATATTTTTGGGTATCAGCTCGGCGAATACAAACAGTATCGGTGCGGTCATCAACGTTGCAAACAGCTCGGCAGTGTGTGCGGCCTCGACCTTGCTCAGCAATAAGAAAGTAATAATACTCGTAACAAAATAGTGTGTGAGATTGTTGCCTATCAACATTGAGAGAAGCAGGGCGGGGCTGTTACGTAAACACTTGCCGAGGATGACAAATGACCATCGCTTTTTTTCAATACCCAGTCGTAAGCGCAGCCGGCTGAGCTGGTATATCCCCGTCTCGGCCCCGGCAAAGAGACCAGAGAGAATAATGGTAAACACAGCCACCAATATTAATACTGTTCTATTTATCATCAGTCGGAATCGGTTCAAGGGTTAATATCACGGTTTCAATTCTGTGCTTTTGCACGCGTTCGACGATGAATTTCAAATTTTTCAAATATGCGGTATCGCCGCTTTTGGGTATTTTGCCGAGAAGGGCGGTCACCAGGCCGCCGATTGTCGATAGCCGGGTTTCTACAGTGTCAATATTGAATGCCTCAGCCCAGTCGTGAATGGCCAGATTTCCTGCCAGCCGATATTCCATCGGGCCTATCTGTTCGATGGGTTCAATTCCGCCTGTAATTTCAATGGGCCCCAGCAGCTCTTCGGCAATGTCCTCCAAACGGATGGAACCTGCAATGCCGCCGTATTCATCCACGACTATTGCTGTATCGGTACCAGTTTTGCGGAAAAATTCCAGCAGAGATTCCACTGTCTTTTGTTCCGGGACAAAATGCACCCGCTGAACAACCTTGTCCAGTGATGTGTTGGGTCCAAGCAATAGCTGCCGGAGGTGGACCAGCCCAACTATATTATCTATTGTTCGCACGTAAACAGGCAGCTTTGTCAGGTGATGTTTTTCCATCTTCTCACGCGCTGTTTGGGCGGAGTCCGTAACGGCACAGGCAATCATATCCACCCGTGGTCGCATAACGTGGCGGACTTTCAGATACCCAAGCTCGATAATCTCGGTCAGGAGTTTGTTTTCGTCGGCGGTGATTAGCCCGCGTTTTCGCACTTGTTCAATCAGGGATTTGAATTCATCTGTGGTTATTGGTTTAGCAGGTTGCGGCGGTCCCAAAACCAGCCGGAGAACCGGCTCTACTATTAAAAACCGGAAGACAAATACAATAGGTGTAAAAACCTGCAGACATAAAAAAAGCGGCACAGCGGTGGTAACACTAATGGACTTTGAATTGGCGTAGGCCAGCGACTTTGGCAGTATCTCGCCGAAGAGCACCAGCACAGCAAACGTAATGCAGGCGGTAATTGCGGCGGCGGTCAGGCCGATTTCCCGCCCGACTCTCACCGTAAGGACGCTGGCGACGGCATAAAAGAGAACGTTAACCGTCATATTTCCAAACAAGAGGCAGCTCAGCAATTGTCCTGGTTTGGTCAGCAGTTTCCCCGCCAGCTTTTGCAGTTTATGTTTCGATTTTTGCAGTAGGTTGATTTGTCTGCGTGAGAGATTAAAAAAGGCAGTTTCGGCCCCCGAAAAAAA
>CAZWKM010000420.1:0-1983 GCA_964634165.1 uncultured Pirellulales bacterium
TTGGATGCCTATAAAGACCAGGAACAAAAGGCATACGAACAGTATAAAAAACACACATGCAAAATAGGCCTGGACAAATAGAATTTTGAATACACCTGGCCAGACAAAAGTAATATTGACCTTTGAATTACTAATGAAACGTGGGTGGCACCCTCAAACTTGTTTGGGGGTGTTGAAAAATGCCTTATTCGAGTGTTTGGAGTAATTGTTCGTTTCATTTGTTTTTCAAATTGCAATAAATACCGCCGGTAATACTTAGGGGCTCATTATCGTGACAGAAAAAGAAAGACAGCAGCTTCTCCAGCAGCTTCTCGAAAAGCAAAAAACCGGCAAGCTCACACCTGCCGACAGATACAAAATCCCCCCGCAGGATATGCCCGCGCAGGACCCCGTCAAAAGAACAAGCAACGTCAATGAAGTTGCGACCGGCTATACCGAAACCCAGGCCCGACTCGAAGCTATGCGCTGTCTTCAGTGCAAAAAGGCACCCTGTATTAAGGGCTGTCCGGTGCAAATAAAGATACAGGATTTTGTAGCTGCAATTGCTGATGGTCACTTTACAAGGGCCTTATCTATCATCAAAGAAAACTCACTGCTGCCTGCCGTCTGTGGCCGAGTATGCCCCCAGGAAGTCCAATGCCAGCAAACCTGCACCGTCGGCTTAAAATTCAAGGACGTCGCTAAAGCCGTTTCAATTGGCCGACTCGAAAGATTTGTCGCCGACCTTGACCAAAATCAAGATGCCGTCCCTGCCGTTGCACCTGAGACGGGAACGAAAGTCGCCGTAATCGGCTCAGGCCCCGGCGGTATCGTCGCCGCTGCTGATACCAGAAGAGCCGGCCACGATGTTACTATATTCGAGGCCTTCCACAAACCGGGCGGTGTGATGGTTTATGGAATCCCTGAATTTCGGCTCCCTAAAGCCATCGTCCAGAATGAAATCGGTGTCCTTACCAAAATGGGCGTCAAAATCGTCCCCAACTTCATCGTAGGCAGAACAAGAACCATAGAACAACTGATGAAAGAAGATGGCTTCGAGGCAGTTTATATCGGCGTCGGAGCAGGCCTGCCTAGATTTATGGGTATCGAAGGCGAATCTCTTGTCGGCGTATATAGTGCCAACGAATACCTCACACGCACAAATCTTATGAAGGCGTATGACTTCGGCAAAGGTGCCGACACCCCAATCGCTCTCTCAAAGAAAGTCGCCGTCATTGGTGGCGGCAACGTCACTATGGACTCCGCCAGAACGGCCCTCAGACTCGGGGCCGAAAAGGTCTATCTGGTCTATCGCAGAACCGAAAAGGAAATGCCCGCTCGAGTTGAGGAAGTCCATCACGCAAAGGAAGAAGGCGTCGAATTTCACATATTGCAAAGTCCAAAGCGGATAATCGGCGACCGGAACAGCCACGTAACTGCTATCGAATGTCTAAAGTATCGCCTCGGTGAGCTGGACGAATCCGGCCGACGCAGGCCCATCCCCATAGAAGGCTCAGAATTCCAGATCGATGTTGACACCGTAATTATAGCTATCGGCAATATTGCAAATCCGCTGATTCGCCAGACCACACCACGCCTTCAGTTCAACAAGTGGGGCAATATCATCGTCGATGAAAACTGTAAAACCTCATTGCAAGGCGTTTATGCAGGCGGGGACATCGTCCTCGGTGCCGCAACCGTAATCCTCGCAATGGGCCAGGGCCGGATAGCCGCCGCCGCCATAAACAAATACCTCGAAAAAAAGGCGGCTCCGGTGTCTTAGCCGGATGTTTATTGCCCCGTGCCGTTCGGGAAAAATCTGATAATTACGAAACAGGGGAAAATCAGTATGTCTCAAAAACTGCTTATAACCAATTGCAGATTGTTCGACGCCCCGGACGATAAACAAACCACTTCCGTTCTCATCGAAAATGGCACCATTACCCAACTCGGCCAAATTGATTCATCTGCCGGCTGCGACAATACACTCGATGCGCAGGGCCG
>CAZWKM010000421.1:0-1966 GCA_964634165.1 uncultured Pirellulales bacterium
CATTATTCCTCATTGCCGGTTTAGCGGTTCTTATCATAGCCGTGGGTCTGTTTATCGTCTTCCGGGCGGCGAGGAGAAATTTATGACCATATCGAACCTTATCTTCAAAGAAATTATTCACCGAAAGATAAATTTCATACTCGGCTTGTTAGCGGTAGTGACGGCTGTTGCCCTGTTCGTGGCTTTTGTCACCACCGGGCAGGCTTACAGGCGTGAGACAAGGCGGGTAATGCGCGATATGGGGCAAAACCTGCGAATCATCCCCAAAGAAACCAGTATAGATAAATTTTGGTCGGATGGTTTTTCGAAACACACAATGCCGGAGGAATATGTTCACCGTTTTGCCTCTCTTGAGGGCTTCAGCTACACCCACCTGACCGCCACTCTTCAAAAGAAGGTGGTGTGGCGAGATATGAATATTATATTGACCGGTATCTTGCCGGAAGTGCTGCCGCTCGACAAGCGACAGCAAAAACCGATGACTTTCTCAGTCAAACCCGGAACCGTTTACGTTGGGTTTGAAGTAGCCCACGGCTTGGATATTAAAGAGAGGGGCGTCGTCGATATTCTCGGCAGGACTTTCACCGTTATAAAGTGTCTTTCCCGAACCGGCAGCAGTGACGATATACGTGTCTATGGTCATCTTCACGACATACAAAGTATCCTCAATCTGGAAGGTAAAATTAACGAGATAAAGGCGTTAGAGTGTCTGTGTTTAATCGAAGATGAGAATGACAAGCGGAGTATGCTTGCTATAGCACAAGAACAGCTTGCACAGATACTTCCTGAAGCAAAGGTTGTTCTGGTCCAGGGTATTGCTGAAGTTCGCCAGAAACAAAGAGCGGCGATGGAGGGGTATTTAGCGTTTCTTATGCCGGTTATTCTCGCTGTATGTGGAGCATGGGTTGGGGTTCTGGCAATGGTCAATGTCCGGGACAGGCAGCAGGAAATCGGTATTATGCGGGCCCTCGGATACGGCTCGGGCAGAATCACGCTGTTGTTCCTCGGAAAGGCGGTAATAATCGGTCTGCTCGGAGCGGCTGCGGGTTTCTTTATAGGAACAGCACTGGCTCTGAACTTTGGCCCCGGTATATTCAAGGTAACCGCTAAAGCAATAAAACCGGAATATGTCTGGCTTGCCTGGTCTCTTATCGTGGCACCTGTATTTACTGCTGTCTCCAGCTTTATACCGGCAATGATTGCCATAACTTACGACCCGGCGGTTACGCTGAGGGAAGAATAGATATGGTTGTTCTTGAGAATGTTGTAAAAACTTACCGAAGACGCCGGGGCGATGTCAAGGCCCTCAGCGATATAAACCTGCAGATTGAAAAAGGTGAATTTGTAGTTGTCTGCGGGCCCAGCGGCAGCGGAAAAACGACGTTGCTAATGACCATCGCGTCAATGCTGCGACCAACCAGCGGCAGCGTCTGCGTCGAACAGAATGACCTCTATACAATGAGCATACCCGACAGGGCAAAATTCCGCGCCGAGAACATCGGCTTCGTTTTCCAGATGTTTCATCTCGTGCCGTATTTGAATATCATTGAAAACGTTGCTCTTGCCGGCGGAGTGGCCAGCCAAAGTGGTGGAGCAGTTAAAGCAAACGAGTTACTGAAGCAATTAGGCCTGGCTGAACGGGCTTTCCACAGACCTTCCGAGCTCAGTGCCGGCGAAAAACAGCGCGCCGCCATAGCCAGAGCACTGTTCAATCGTCCGAAGATTATCCTTGCCGATGAGCCTACCGGTAATCTTGACCCTGATAATGCAGCTTCGGTAATTGGATATCTGTCTGAGTTTCATCACAGCGGCGGTACCGTAATCCTGGCCACTCACGGAACCGAGGCAGAGCAGTTTGCTGACCGGATAATTCATCTGCACAACGGCAGTATCGATAATTCCGGCTAATCCCAAAACAGGGTTATCAGGTTACCTGGTCTCCTGATTTCCCGGAGCCCTCATCCTG
>CAZWKM010000422.1:0-1959 GCA_964634165.1 uncultured Pirellulales bacterium
TACATAGTCGTCTTTTAGCTAAAGATTACCCAATTTTGCATTAGCATAAGGCATCAGGCACTAAATGCAATGGTTTGTTAGTTGTTTTTATCGTATTTTTAGAGAGAAGACTTAATTTTAGCCTTTCAGGACGGCTAAAGGAACCATATTGCTGCGTGTTACAAAATTTGCCTCACCTATTTATGAGGGAGCTGCTTTAACGAGGCACGCAGTTTTGGTAAGCTTTCCGGATAATTCTTCTGTATAAATTCGAATATTTTTTCCCTAACGTGGCAACGAAGACTCCAAGCTATCGATGCGTCCGGGGCACTCATCAGAGCTCTTAGTTCGAGCGTGTGTTCGGAGGCGTTGGTTACTTGCAGTACACATACCTTACCATCCCACAATTCAGAATCCTTCAAGATTTTTTGAAGCTCAACCCTGACCGCTTCAACCGGGACTGTATAGTCAACATAAACATACACAGTTCCCAACAAATCGGCTGTGACCCGGGTCCAATTTTGGAAGGGCTTTTCGATGAAATAAGTTATCGGCACGATTAAACGTCTCAGATCCCAGATTTTTACAACAACATAGGTTAAAGTTATTTCTTCGATTCGGCCCCACTCATTCTCCACGATAACTACATCATCAATGCGGATCGGCTGAGTAAAAGCTATCTGAAGGCCGGCTATGAAAGTTCCAATCGTTCGCTGAGCAGCAATACCAACGACTAAGCCAATAATTCCGGCTGATGCCAGGATAGTTGTCCCAAGCTGCCGAACTTTTTCGAAGGTCATTAACATGGTGCCCAAAGCCAAAATACACACTAAGATAGTCACTATTCGCTTCAAGACATTTAACTGAGTACGAATTTTCCTCGCCCTGAGATTATCTTTTACATCAACATCGAAACGGCTAACGACATATTCATCCAAAATGTACACTGTCTTTACGAGCAGCAGTGAAACCAGGCCTATGAAAAACAGACTAAGGGCATGTTTTGCAACGGCAAGATATTCTTCAGACAACCCAACAGGCAGAACCAAACGTATAACTAACAATATCACAATCCACTGCAGGGGTCGGTAGCAATGCTTAACGCACAGGTCATCTATAATCCCTTTAGTGTGCCTGGCAAGGGCCAGCAGGATTCTGTAAATAAGCAAATGGCCTATTACGCCCGCAAGCACAAGTATCCCTAAGAACCAAAGTGCCCAATCATTTATTTGCAGCTCATTTATCGCCAAGTATTCACCGTGCCTGCTATTTACTTAGTAAAGAATTAAACATATACAGATAGTCAGAAAGCAAACGGGTTATTAAGAATTTCTCTCTGACAGTTTCTTTCCCTTGCTGTCCCAGATTTTCACCTTCTTTAGGATTTTTCAGCAGATGGACGATTCTATCTGCAAATCCCTCTGTATCTTTTGGTTCAAGCAAAAAACCATTCCTGCCATCCTCTATCTGCATAGGTATGCCGCCCACGTTGGATGCTACAACGGGTGTTTTTTTCCAGAGTGCTTCAGTTACGGCAAGGCAAAATCCTTCTCTGGTAGACTTTTGTATGATTACCTTAGAAAATCTTTGAATGGAATTGACCAGCGTCTCATTATTACCAACAACAAATAGTATATCCCCTCTTTTTAGAAACCTATTGGCTTTTCTCTGAACCTTGTTGTACATTCTCAGACCTTCGGGGTCGTCACTGGCGACATTGTAGCAGAAAACCAATTTGCAATCGACTTTCTCCTTAACCAGTTTGAATACATCTATCACACCCTCTGGGTCCTTCCAAGGGTCGAGTCTCGATACCTGTGCAATTATCGGTTTGTCTGTCGGGATACCGGCTTTGGCTATATGTTCCAATATGGTTTTATCGGGAATATCATTATTTTTCCGGCTAAGAGGATTAATAGCGGGGAACATAAGCCTTTGATCTACGGGCAGATCTTCTTTGAAGTATTTTTCACTTGAGAA
>CAZWKM010000423.1:0-1933 GCA_964634165.1 uncultured Pirellulales bacterium
TTGTTATCGTTGGGGGTGGTTTCATTGGGTTGGAATTTGCTGATGAGTGTAAGAAGCGAGGGATTGCCAATGTAACTGTTATCGAGCTTTTGCCTCATTGTCTCCTTTTGGCGTGCGATGACGAGATATGCGTTCGAGTGGAGAAGAAGTTATTGGAAAGAGGTATAAAGGTCCTGGTTAATAGAAAGGTGGAAGCTGTCGTCGGGAACAAAAACGTAGATTATGTGGAATTGGATAATGGTCAGAAGATCAAAGCAGATGTGGTTATTTTGGGGATAGGAGTAATTCCAAATATCCAATTGGCCCAGAATACCGGCTTGCAAGTGGACAAGAAGGAAGGCATATATGTTGACGAATTTATGAGGACAAGTAACGAGAATATTTTTGCGGCAGGCGACTGTACTCGAAAAAGGTGCTTTTTCACAGGGAGGCCTTCAGTTGTCCGGCTTGCCTCCATCGCGACTATGGAGGCGAGGGTGGCTGGTGCAAATCTGTTTAGACTGCGTCATCACAGTGAATGCCCTATCGGTGTATTCGGTACGGTGATAGGCGACCTCGCCATTGGATCGGCCGGCATGACTGAGAGAAAGGCAAAGGAAGCAGGGTTTGAGGTCGTCACTGGTGAAGCAGAGGCACCGGACAAGCACCCAGCATCGATCCCGGGCACGAGCAACTTAGCAGTAAAGCTGGTTTTTGAAAAGGATACTCGTGTCCTTCTGGGCGGTCAGGTCTATGGCAGTATGACAGCTGGTAAGGTAGCGAATTTCATTGGAGCTCTTATACAGAAAAGAATGAGAGCAGACGAAATAGTCACATTTCAGGTGGGCACGCATCCCATGCTTACTGCTTCGCCTATAGCCCATCAAGTTGAAAACGCTGCCGAGATTGCTTTAACAAAACTGTAAAAGGAGTTTAGAGGTGACATTAAGCTATGAGCAAATCGGCGAAACATTGAAAGCCCTGGGGCATCCGGCGCGATTAAAAATCGTGGCCGGCCTTCTCAAGGACGAATGTAATGTTGCCCAGATTCAGAAGGTATTAAGACTGCCTCAATCTACCATTTCCCAGCATCTTAGGATATTGAAAAATGCGGGTATCATTAAAGGCAGAAGAGAAGGAACGAAAACATGCTACAGAGTGATTGATGCGCGGGTAAGAAAAATTGTGGAAATAATTAAAAGGAAGTAAATTTTTTTTGGCATATATATCGCTTTATTTGTATATACAAATAAGCTAACGGATGTGAGTATTTTATATGAGTGAAATTATCTTTCTTGCGATCATAGGGCTGGCGATTTCCTTGTGCCTCTTACGTATGCTCAAAGGCCCCACCGCCCCGGACCGGGCGGTAGCGGTGGATACCATAGCTACGATTACCACCGCTTTGCTTGTCCTTTTGGGTTCTATCTTTGAAAGATATGTTTATTTGGATGTCGCTTTGGTTTACGCAGTCTTAACTTTTATAGGCTCAGTGGCTATTGCAAGATTTTTGGAAAAGGGAATTTAAGTGCTGTTAGCAGGAACTATCGTTACAGGAATTGGGACAATATTCCTCTTCCTGGGGAGCTTGGGTATATTAAGAATGCCCGATGTCTACAACCGTCTGCAGGCAGGAACAAAGTGTACAACCCTGGGTGCTTTCTTGACCATCGTTGGCGTTGGTATAATGCAACCCGACTGGCTGCCGAAGACGCTGGTTATTGCCTTATTTGTACTTATCACCAATCCTATCTCTAATCATGCCTTGGGACGGGCGTCTCGCAAAAGCGGTGTTTCCTTGTGTGATAGAAGCGTTGTGGACAAGGCCGAGGAGTTTGCAGAATATAAGGAAAAGGAATGATTGTTGTTGTTTCATTTTTAGTAGTTTTGATGCTTGTCGGAGCTTTCGCAGCATCCATTTTTAAAGACCTAATTAGCGCGGTAATTGCCGCGG
>CAZWKM010000424.1:0-1925 GCA_964634165.1 uncultured Pirellulales bacterium
ATGAGGAATATCAAATGGACAATGGATTGAAAAGATTGGAGGAAACAATCTTAGATGGTAACCATTCACGGGGTAATATGTTGAATTTTGGACGTTTTGGGCGTGAACGTTGCGAGCCGGAAATAGCCGAATCTGTTGCTCAGGCGGCTGAACGGGTGCAAACTATAAACTTTCACTGCGTCATCATGGATGTGGCTCTGCCCGGGATGAAGTGCTATGAGGCGGTTCCGCCTATCAAAATGTTCGGCAAAAATACTCCAATAATTATGACCGCAGATAAGAATACTCTGGAATTAGAAACCAGGGTACGAGAACAAAACGTGTATTACTATCACCTGAGATGCTTTGACCGGAACAAATTGAGATTGGCCGTCCGCAGCGTTTTCGAAAAATCAGGAAAAGTTGAAAGTAGCAGGGAACCGGATAAAGGTGCTGCGAAGTCGATTCTGTTAAAGCAACTGGCATTATTCCAAAAGGAAAAGGAAGACTAATGATGTGCAGTGCACACCCTACGGCCTGGTAACTGGTAACTGGTAACTGCCATTTAACCAAACACAATCAATGGTGAATAGAAAATAGCCGATTAAAAAATGGGCACAATAATAACTCTTCCTGAGCCGAATCAAACCGGCTCGATACCATTAGAGCGGGCCATAGCTTCTCGGCGGTCGCGGCGGGATTTTTTGCCGGGGCCTCTTACACTTGAGCAAATCAGCCAGCTGGCCTGGGCGGCCCAGGGTCAAGGCGTCAGCAGTAAGTATCGCAACGCACCTTCAGCGGGAGCTACGTATCCCCTGGAGCTTTTTGTTGTAACAAGTGATGGTTTTTCTCGCTATTTACCTGCCAAACATTCACTTGAGAAATTGACGGAGCAAGACCTGCGTTCGGCCCTTGCCTCTGCCGCGTGGGGACAGGAATTTGTTGCAGCAGCACCGCTGACACTGGTCTTTGCAGCCCGGTTTTCGAGAACAACAAAGCGCTATGACCAGCGGGGCGTTCGTTATGTTTATATGGAAGCCGGCCACGCTGCTCAGAATGTTCACCTTCAGGCCGAGTCTTTAGGGCTTGGCTCTGTCGCCGTGGGCGCTTTTGATGACGCTTCTGTCAGCAAAGTTTTGTCACTGCCGGACTACCTCGAGCCTATCTATATGGTCGTGGTAGGCCATTGTCGCGGCTGAATTACAGGACGCAAGCTCCGATGTCAGAGGATTGGGCCGACAAAATTGCTCAGCAGCTTTTAAGCCGGGGCTTAATAAAAACCCCGTTAGAAGTCCACACTGACGGGCCGTCAGTCCGCCAGAGGGACTTACTTCTAACGGGGCAAACAGGTATATGTTTGGTTCTTGGTGCAGCAGATACCGGCAAAACTACTCTCGCAGCGGCTCTGGCAAAGTACCTGGGCAAGCACCAGGCCGTCGGGATTATCGATGCAGATATTGGCCAATCTCATATCGGACCACCCACAACGGTCGGATGGGCGCTTGTCGATAAGCGCCGGATTGACTTCTCCCAGCTTGCCGTCGGCGGTATCAGCTTCGTTGGTGATGTAACGCCGGTTGGCCATTTGTTGCAGTTGACCGCAGCCATCGTACAATGTGTTCGGCAGGTATCCGAAGCCGCCGAGCTGATGCTAATCGACACCCCGGGCTTTATCAGCGGGCCGACGGCAGCCGCTTTATGGTGGACGGTGCAGCAAATATTAAAGCCGAGGTTAATTTTGGCTGTGCAGCGGGATGATGAGCTAAGTAACATCCTTGCCGGTGTGCAGTCTCTTGACCTGCAGGTTGAGCTGATTAAATCTCCGCGGCAAATACGACGCAAATCACCGCAAGATAGGCGAAGCTATCGGCAGAGCCAATTTATAAAATACTTTCGAGACTCCCGCCTTTATAATATCAGCTTAAGTAACATATCAATCCAGCCGG
>CAZWKM010000425.1:0-1921 GCA_964634165.1 uncultured Pirellulales bacterium
GTGTTACCGCCAGAGAGAAAATCAAGGCCCGCCTGACCCATCTGTTGAATTACCCCAGGTATTCCACTCCATACAAGGAAGGCGACCGCTACTTCTTCTGGAAAAATGACGGCCTGCAAAACCAATCTGTCCTCTACACGCAAAAAACGCTCGAAGGCAAACCGCGTGTCGTCATCAACCCCAACTTCCTCAGTGCCGACGGCACTGTCGCCGTAACCACCACCGCCGTCAGCGAAGACGGCAATCTGCTTGCTTATGCCCTTTCCCGAAGCGGAAGCGACCAGCAGGAAGTCAAAATCCGCAACATTGATACCCAAAAGGATTCCCCCGAGACTCTTAAATGGTGCCGGTTCACGAGTATCGCCTGGAAGCACGACGGCACCGGCTTTTTCTACAATCGCTTCCCCGACCCAAACACCGTCCCTCCCGAAGACCAAACCAACTACAATCGTGTTTACTGGCACCAGCTCGGCACAGCCCAATCGCAGGACCGGCTCATCTACGAACGCCCCGATAACAAAGAATTGCGTTTTGATCCATTTATTACCGAGGACGGCAAATTTCTCATCGTGCAAGTCTATCACGGCACCGACACCAAGAATCGCATTTGTTACCGACCTGTGGAAAGCACCGACCATTTCATCAGATTGCTTGACGATGCCGATGCTCTCTACGACTTTGTTGGCAATGTTGACTCGGTTTTCTATTTCCATACCGACTTGGATGCCCCTCGCAGACGAATCGTAGCTATCGATATTGACCATTCTGTCCGCAGCAATTGGCGCACAATCCTGCCTCAGACCGATGATGTAATCGACCACGTAGTTCTGATTAACAACCACTTTGTAGTCGCATATCTGCACGATGTGCGCGAACAGCTAAAAATCTATAATCTTGATGGATTTTTCGTTCGTGAAATCCCCCTGCCCACTCTTGGCATGATCACCCGCTGGTCTGGAAAGCAATACGACACCGAAATGTTTTTTTCTTTTACTTCTTTTCTCTTTCCTAACACAAGCTATCGCTATGACTTTCGCTCTGAGCGGTTGACAGTTGTCCAAAAGCCTGAAATCGACTTCGACGCTTCAGACTATCAAACCGCGCAGGTTTTCTATCATTCCAAAGATGGCACCCGCATCCCTATGTTCATCACCCACAAGAAAGGTCTTAAGCTCGACGGCAATAATCCGACTTTGCTTTACGGCTATGGAGGATTTAATATGAGTAGCAAACCTCGCTTTTCTACTCCTACCCTTATTTGGTTGGAGCACGGAGGCGTATATGCCGTCGCCAACATGCGCGGCGGTGGAGAGTACGGCGAGGCCTGGCACCAGGCCGGTATGCTCGACAAAAAGCAAAATGTCTTTGACGACTTTATTGCCGCTGCCGAATGGCTCATCGAAAACAAATATACCAATCCGAACAAGCTCGCCATAAAAGGCGGCAGTAATGGCGGACTGCTCGTCGCCGCCTGTATGCTGCAGCGTCCCAGCCTGTTTGGTGCTGTCGTCTCTCAGGTTCCGGTTGCCGATATGTTAAGGTACCACAAGTTCACTATCGGGCGATACTGGATACCGGAATATGGCAATGCAGAAGCAAGTCCCGAGCAATTCAAGTATCTTCTCGCTTATTCTCCCCTCCACAACGTCAAGGCTGGCCTCGACAATCCGCCGATCCTCGTTACATCTGCCGATACCGACGACCGTGTTGTCCCCGCTCACGCCAAAAAATTCGTCGCCACCCTCCAGGCAAAAACCGCAGCCAAAAATCCTGTTCTGCTGCGCGTGGAAACAAAAGCCGGACATCGTTTCGGCAAACCAATCTCAAAAGTCATCGACGAACAGGCCGACATTTACGCCTTCCTCCTCAGGACATTAGACCTGCAAAATAATAACGTCAAATAACCACGATAGATTGTAAG
>CAZWKM010000426.1:0-1918 GCA_964634165.1 uncultured Pirellulales bacterium
AACCGATGATGTTCTTTGGCTTGTCACTCGCGCTTGGTTATACCCAGATTATGGCTGGTCTGCTGATTGCGTTTGTGCACAACCTTAAACGAAGGCAATATATAGCCGGGTTGTGTGACCAATTGACCCTCTTGGTGATGCTCAATTCGATTGCGATATTTGCAGCGAGTAAGGTAGGGGTGGTCCCAATTGAAATCGGAAAGTTCTTCGGAATTCTGGCGCTTATTCCGGCGGCTGTGATTCTGTTGTTTAGCCACCGCCAGGGCGGTTGGGCCGGCCGAATCGGTATGGGAGCATATAACCTGTTCAGCACCATCTTTTACGTCGGGGATGTGCTAAGTTACATAAGATTGATGGCGCTTGGTATGGTTACAGCCGGCCTGGCTATGGCAATAAACGTTATGGCACAGCTTGCACTCGATATACCTTATGGCATAGGTGTTGTAGCGATGATATTGGTACTTGTTGGCGGACACGGATTTAACATAGCTATAAACGCTTTAGGTGCCTTTGTTCATACCTTGAGATTGCAATACGCGGAGTTTTTCCCGAAGTTCCTGGTCGGCGGTGGCAGAGCATTTGAGCCGCTGAGCAAAGAATATAAACATATCTATATTAACAAATAAGAAAGGCGGGTCAAAAATGGATTATGGATTGACATTAGCTTTGGTTGGCGTCGGATTGGCGGCTTTATTGGCTGGTATCGGCTCGGCAATTGGAATCGGTATCGCCGGCAGAACTGCTACGGGCGTGTTGAGCGAAAAGCCGGAAAGGTATGGGCAGGTGTTTATTATGGTTTTACTGCCTGGTACACAGGGTTTGTACGGCTTTTTGGCGGCCTTTATGGCTATGCGCAAACTAAACTTCTTCGCCGGAACCGGTGTCCCGGAACTAAGTTTCACACTCGGGATGCAAGTGTTGGTAGCTTGTTTGCCTATTGCTTTTGCCGGCCTGGTAAGTGCCGTTTATCAGGGTAAGGTCTGTGCGGGCGGCATATTGATGGCTGCAAAAAGACCGGAAATGGCATTCAAGGCAGGCGTTATATATGCAGTTATGGTGGAACTTTACGCGATGCTTGGCCTGGTGATAACATTGTTTATCCTGCTGTTTGGTATTAGTTGGCCAACGGCTTAATACCTGAAACGCAATACGCAATACGAAATACGAGATACGAAATTATGGAAGCTGAACAGGTAGTAGAAAAGATATTGGCCGACGCCAAAGCCGAGGCCGACAAGATAAAAAAGCAGGCCGACGAAAAAGAAGCTGCCGAGCAGGCCAAGCTCACCGAGCAATTGGACGAGTATAAAAAACAAACACAGACGCTCGCCAAAAAGGCCGCGAAAGACAAAAAACTGCATCTTTTAGCGGCAGGGAGAATGGATATTGCCAAAGAGTTTTTAGGCGAGAAAAGAAAAATACTTGATGAAGTCTTTGCGCAGGCGCGACAGCAGCTCCGAAATTTGCCGGACGAGGAATATTGCAAATTTATGACCAAACTGATGCTCGAAGCGGTCGAAACCGGCGACGAAGAGATTATCATCGACAATGAAGAAAAACGAATCGACCAGAAGTTTATCAAGCAGATTAATCGCGAGCTGGGTCCCGGCTACAAAGGCAATCTAAGATTAGCCGATGAAAGGCAGAATCTTGCAGGCGGCTTTATCTTAAAACGAGGCAGGATAAAAAATAATGTCTCGTTTGACGTATTACTGGCCCAGGCACGCAAAGAGCTCGAAATCGAATTAGCGAAAGAACTGTTCTCGTGATCCGTGACTCGTACCACGAGATACAAACTACGAACAATGAACTACGAACTACGAACTACTCTTCTGGATTTTTACACCTATCCGCCCATCGGCAGCGACGACTGGCGATATACCTTCGAGACAGCTCAGGTACGCGCGCTCGAGATGCA
>CAZWKM010000427.1:0-1888 GCA_964634165.1 uncultured Pirellulales bacterium
CACAACTCTAACATAAATCCTTGGAATAGGTCATGGTCGTTTCTCTTCTTCGGCTCAGGGCTGTCTCTCGGTCGCCACGCGCACCTTGTCGAAGCACTTGTGTATCGGATAACGTCCCTTCGCACGCAGCGCCCGGTCCAAGAAACCCCAGGCCGCCACTCCATCGAGACTCTCCGGTTCAAGAAGGTGAAAAATAAGAATTCCCAGAGGTTGTGCCGTTTTTACCAGGTAGCTGCCCTTCAAGACCTCTGTTTGCACCGATTCGAAATGACCTCTAAGCTCTTTGAGAACGTGCCCCTGAAAGGGTCGCCCAGCCGAAACGATTTCATCGATGACAAACGCTTCGGTCGTTCCCTTCCAGTCAGCCAGCAACCTTTCCACAATAATTCCATGGCGTCTTAGTAGTTCCATAGTCTCATGAAAGGTTGCCGGTATCAAATAAGCGGCTGGGAAACGAGCGGTCCTTGTTGTTTTGAAACGATCGTAAACTGGCATCCGCACGGAGATGATGTCCTGGGGGGCTGTTATGCGCGTTGGTGTTTTTGACGAGTTGGTCGCAGATGTCGATTTCTCCAACAGTATCTCTTCCCTGCCACGCGAAATAATCTGGTAGCGAACCGTCATAGCCGGCGCCGTCTCCGGTTGCAGACCCCATCCTATAACACGGGCGTCCGCCTCACGCGTCAGGCTCAGCACTTGCTGACTCTGGCGAGCGATCTCCTCAAGCACAGTTAACACGAAATGATGTGTCGCCGTCACACGTTGACGAAATGGCAAATAGCAGGCCGCTTCTGAAAGGACACTAAGGCGGTTGCGCAGCCCCATATAGTTCGTGATACGCCTGGGGTCCGGCGCACTTTGGTACCAGCCCTGTGACTTTCTGTTGCGAGGCAGGTTACCATAAACGAACGTCTCTATGCCGAAGTCTTGGCGCATGCGTCGGCGCACAGCGGGAAGCAATTCATCTCGATTAAAACGCAGAAGATTGCTTTCGGTATCGGGATGAAGCGGCGGAGAATAGGTCAGCTGAAAGCCATGTCGCGTGCCGTTAGTGGCGTGCAGGTCCAAGACTACATCAGGATCCCACGTTGTGTAAATAGACCGCAGCGCCGCACGCATCTCCGGCGACTCCGCCTTCATACCATCCCGGTTGAGGTCGAGTCCTTGGCCGTTCGCACGTATTCCCACCACCTCAGGTTCATTTTGATTACGGCGATTCTTCTGCCAGGGGCCCCACGTCTCGTTGCCATCGATGTTATAAATCGGGGTCGTCAAAAGCACAATATTATCTAACAGCCCGCCTTTCGGTTTCTGGGCCAGCTCCCGAAGCAGGATCAGGACCGCCTCCTTGCCTTCCACCTCCCCGGCATGAATGTTTGCCTGAACGTAGACAATAGGCTTGCCAATCCGGTGGGCATCGGCCTGCCCCGCGACCGGTGGCCGAGCAGCAATCACCAACGGAATCTTACGTCCCTGTGTGCTGACACCGATAAACTGTACTGATATCGGCGCCCCCTTAACCTGCAGATCCTCAAGGTACTGTAGAACATCCTCATAGTGGGACGTTTCACGGTAATCGGTCCGCTCCGCGCGGGTTTGAGGCCACCCGTCACCGTTACCCAGCTTTGGGCCTCGTGGATCCGCCCCCTGACAGGCACTAGCCGTGCTCGATAGCAGGACCAGACTGAAGACAACTGTCAATCGCGTATGTAATCCCTCCATAATTTGGTTCCTTTCTCATTACTATGCTATTTGTTCAGCACGGAAATCTACCTCCCAATGACTCTTGTTTGATCGAAGCTTTGAATATTTTCCACATCCAAAATAAAAACGCTTCTTCCATAAGTACCGATAACCAATTCAATAGTATAGGAATTTGTATTTGTTA
>CAZWKM010000428.1:0-1880 GCA_964634165.1 uncultured Pirellulales bacterium
AGTTGTCACGGCGCTGAAGATTACAAGAAGGTAGCCGAATTCATACACACTCAATTTCAGCCGGCGCCACAGCTAAATACACAACCCGATGCTGAAGTGGCTGAAGACCAAAATGTACAGACTTTAGAACAGATGAAAGAACTATCTGCTGCCGGTGAAGCAGCTCAGGAATCCGCCTCTGGGCGGACTCCGCCGGATACAAACCAAAGACCTGATACCGACGCCGAACAAAACCAGGACAAGCCTCCCATCGAAATCAGGCCAATCCCACAACCCGATTCGCAAACACCGGTCTCTGAATCCGTCGATGTCCGGCAGCGTGCCGAACCGGATGACGCATTTACAGAAACAACAGCCGAAGAAAACCGGCCTGAATCTCGATAACCAAAATAAGCAAGAGACTCTTTTGCAAATGGCTAAATGCAAAGAGATGAAAAAAATTTCTACTCAGGAGATGGAAATGGACATTAGCGCACTTAATCACACACGACGCGACTTTCTAAAGACCATGGGCCTGTCGGCTGCTTCACTGATGTCGGTGAGTTGCATTTCCTGCGGTGTTGTGGCAGGGCGGGAAAAAGCTGCTGAGGCAAAACTATCTGCCAGTGTCAAAAAGCAATCAGGGGTGACGGTTCTAAAGAGGGACAAATGCGACAATGGTTACAGACTTTACTCGAGCCGAGCTACCGAAGTCGCCCACCTCATCGACCTGGATGGACGGGAAGTGCATCGCTGGGCATATCCGCAAGGTAAAACCTGGCACTACGCCGAAATGCTTCCCAATGGAAACCTCGTTGCCATCATCAAAGACATTATGATTCTGGAGCTGAACTGGGACAGTAAGCTTGTCTGGAAAAGACGGATGAGGGCTCATCACGATTTCTTCCGGCTGCCCAACGGTAACACGCTGGTTGTGGACAGGCGGAATTTGAAAAATCCATGGACGCATTCAGGCAAACTCGCCTGCGATATTATAGTCGAATTGACGCCGGACAACGAGGTTGTCTGGGAGTGGAAAGCTGAGGAGCATGCCGGCGAGATTGCCGAGCACGTGAACCTTACAATTCCACCTTATGCAAAATTCTGGGATTGGCCGCATATCAACACTGTTGAGGTACTGCCCGACAATCCCGCCGCCAGGAAAGATTCGAGATTCAAAGCGGGAAATATTCTTTTTTGCGGACGCCACATCGACACAATAGGAGTAATCGAAAGGCAATCTGGAAAAGTTGTCTGGGCCTGGGGGCCCGGTGAATTGCTGGGACCGCACATCCCTACCATGCTCCCTAACGGACATTTGCTCATCTACGACAACGGACAAAATGCTGCTGTTCGCCGCAGGGGATATACCCGGGTATTGGAGCTCGACCCTTTCGGTGAGAGGATAGTATGGCAGTACAAGGCGGACCCGCCGAAGAGCTTTTACTCTCCGTCACGGGGCTCCAATCAAAGATTGCCCAACGGAAACACGTTTATCGCCGAATCAGATTCAGGCCGCCTGTTCGAAGTGACCTCACAGGGCGAGATCGTCTGGGAGTTCTTAAATCCCGACTTACATAAAAATGGTAGCCGGATGGCGCTCTACCGGGCTATCTGCTACCCTCGCGCCTCCGTCGACCGGCTCCTGGCCCAGTATGGAGGTACCAGGACCGGCAAAAAGTGATATTTTTACCTCCGTTTGTGGTTTTTGTCCAGCAGTCCCATACCTCGCATCCATTCGGCGCAGCGGACCGACCAGCTTGATACGGCACCGTCAAACCACAGCTTCGCTAACTTCTTTGTCAAATCAACTGTTGGGGGGTTTGCAATTGCTCTGTAATGAAGTTTAGAAATTCCGCCGCATAGGCCCCGTTTATAACTCTGTGGTCAACCGCCAGTGT
>CAZWKM010000429.1:0-1869 GCA_964634165.1 uncultured Pirellulales bacterium
AGATGCTGCATCAGAGGCCGGATAAACTCAGCCGCCTTCCTTTTACTTTTTCGGCTGAATTCATTGACTTTCAAATATGCTTCTACAAACGGCCCTATCAGATACGGCCAAACTGTGCCCTGGTGATAAGCCTCATCCCTCTCTCGCTGCGTGCCTGTATATGTCCCTTTGTAACGACTGTTCCGGACGTTTAACGTTCGCAGGCCATAGGGCGTCAGCAGTTCTTTTCGCACCACATTCACCACTGACTTTTGCTGCTGAATCGGCAACGGTGAAAACGGAAGTGAAACGGCAAATATCTGGTTCGGCCGAATGCTCGCATCAGCCGAACCATCGGGCAGAATGCTGTCGTTTAAGTAACCGCCCTTCTCATTGGATTCCCGCGAGGCGGGGTTCCTCCAGAATAATTCGCAGAAAGCGGCCGCAACTTTATCTGCCATAGATTTGTAATGCTTTGCGCTTTCTATATCCCGGCCGGCATAAAATTGGGCAAGACAGCAAAGACTATTGTACCACAAGGCGTTAATCTCGACCGCTTTTCCGTTCCGAGGCGTAAAAGCAACGCCGTCATATTTGGCATCCATCCAGGTCAGCTGCGTTTGGTCATTGCCTGCGGTTATAAGCCCATCGGCATCAGCGCAAATACCAAACCGCGTCCCATTGTAGTAAGATTCTATAATCCAGCGGATTGTCGGCAGAAACTGCTGCGTGAAGGTTTTTGAATCACCCGCAGCATTTAAGTATTGAAAAGCTGCGTTGATAAACCAGAGAGAAGCATCGACACTGTTAAAGTAGGCGGTGCCGCCGCGGTCATCGAAGCGATTTGGAATCATACCCTCATCCGCCACCTGGGCAAAGCTGGTCAAAACCGACTTTGCCTCGTCGAACCTGCCTGTTGAGAGCAGTAAACCCGGCAAGGCTACAAAAGTGTCTCTACCCCAGTCTGCAAACCATGGAAAGCCGGCTAAAATAGCGGTCCTGTGTGTGTGGTCTGTTTGACGCTTTGCAATAAACTGGTCGGCAGCTAAACAAAGTATCTCGTATTGCGCATCCCGTATTGCGTATTGCGTTCCCGCTTTCGCGGAGACAGTCCTGCTTGTCGCCGGCAGGGGTCGCTTTTGACCCTTCGCTTTAGGTTTTACACTTTCCGCTTTCCGTTTTACGCTTTCCTGGTGCCTGCGCAAATCTTTGCAAACCGCGTCAATATCGGCATTTATTAACTGCTCAGGCTTGCAGCCCGCCCAGGACGGGCTCAAGTTTGCCCAGAAAACGATTTTGGCAGGTGTTTCTATCCGGCACTTAAAAAAGCCGGGCGTCCACAAATCTTCGGTAAAATCCTGGCCCCTTTGTTTATCATTACGATATACGAAACTAAACCACCATTGCCCATCCTTTTCGAAGTTCGCGGCCGGACAGCTTAAAAACAACCCACAACTGTCCGGTGTATCATGGCGAACCAGCAAACTATGCCCCAGCCAGGTCGAACATAACGGAGCGTAAGATTTCTGCAGCGTGTGGAAATCTCTCAAGCCAATAAATGGGCGCAAAACGAATTCCAGCGGCTCTTCAATACTCACAAAATCATACACCAGCGCAACCGTATCCGTATCACGGAGAAGATATACGGATTTAGTCAGTTCGAGTTTGTCCAGCTCATAATCAAAATGGAGCCCGGTATCCCGACGGAATTGCACAAGATGCGTGAAACCTTCCGGTGCGAATTTGTCACCGAATTCAAAGGTTGAAAGATTAAACACCTTTCCTTCAGATATCACCATCTCCAGGCATTTGGCCAGCGCCATTATCCTGTTAGCCGGCGGGTTAAGCGAGCCGATGAGCAGGCCGTGATACCCTCTGGTATTGCAGCCG
>CAZWKM010000430.1:0-1866 GCA_964634165.1 uncultured Pirellulales bacterium
TTATCGTAGCTATCGGCATTTTTATTCTGGTCTGGGGACTCTGGTATGATTTAGGGCAGGACTTGTGGGATTATATGGCGATTTCCGGCGCTATCTACTTTACCGGGGCCATCGCCTTGCTGGTCTTTGGCCTTTACTGGAAACGTGCCAGTAAAGTTGGAGCATATTTGGCCTTGATATGTGGATTTGGAGCACTCATAGGACTAAAGCCGGTCCAAACCCTGCTGGGCATCGAGGTATCGAGTGCGATTGTTGGACTGACCGTTATAACTCTGGCCGTGGTGCTGATGGTAGTTGGTTCCCTGCTGTTTCCCGACGATCGCAGAACATCTTTAGCGCACAAGGAGTAACAAGGTATGAATTTCTGGATTACTTTCTGGTCAATATTCTTCTTTGCAAGCCTTGTAGTTTTTGCCGGTCTCGCTGTGGTTGTTACAATTGGCGGCTTTTTTAACATTCGGTCGTTGTTTAAGAGTCTTACAAACCGGGCTGACCAGCATGATGACCAGTCGTGAAAGATTGATGGCAACTCTGTGCGGTGAGCCGGTTGACCGACCCGCCGTCAATTTCTATGAAATAGGCGGATTCCGGATTGACCCGTCCAATCCGGACGAGTTCAACATCTATAATGACCCATCCTGGCAGCCCCTGCTTCAACTGGCCGAGGAACAGACCGACCTCATTCGTATGCGCAGCTCTGTTAGGCCACGCTCCCACGAAGTGGTATCCGGCAAATCGGACAGCGAGACTTGCCGGGATGAATTCTTCAAGACAGAAAAATATATGGAGGACGGCTGCCGTTTCAAACGCGTGACTTTGAAAATTGGTGGTAGAAATATGACAGCCCTGACACGTCGCAGTCTCGAAGTTGACACCGTCTGGACGGTGGAGCACCTGCTCAAGAGTATAGATGACCTGAAAGCTTATCTTCAGTTGCCTGACGAGGTTTTCGCCGAAGAGGTCAATGTAGCCAAGTTGGTAGAAGAAGATGAGAAACTTGGTGACCGGGGAATCGTGATGGTCGATACGGAAGACCCAATTTGCATCGCAGCGAATCTTTTCAGTATGGAAGATTTTACTATCGTTGCTTTGACCGAGCAGAAGCTGTTCCATCGTCTCCTTGAAAAGCTTTCGCACCATATATACACCCGGACTGAGAAGACGGCGAAAGCATTCCCTGGCCATCTGTGGCGCATATATGGGCCGGAATATGTTACCGAACCTTACCTGCCGCCGCACCTTTTCAAAGAATACGTGGTGCGTTACACCGGCCCAATGGTGGAGGCCATTCAAAAGTATGGCGGTTTTGCTCGAATTCACTGCCACGGCAGGATTCGTGCCGTTCTTGATTATATTGTCGAGATGGGCGCCGTCGCCATTGACCCCATTGAGCCACCTCCGCAGGGGGACGTGGAGCTTGAGTACGTGCGCCGCCAGTATGGCAGGGAGCTGGTTCTTTTTGGAAATCTCGAGATAGCTGACATAGAGAATATGGAGCCAGCCGAGTTTGAAAAGGTCGTCGAAAAAGCCCTGATAGACGGAACCAGTCCGGCAAATCCGTCGTGCCGGAAGGGCAAAGGCTTCGTCCTGATGCCATCGTCGGCCCCCACCGGCCGGGAAATCACTCTTAGGATGATGACAAATTATGAAGCAATGATACGCCTGACAATGAGGCAATGACCCCCTTAGAGTATAAGGCACTCTAAACAAGGGGGCAAGCAAGGAGGCAGGGGATTGGGTTTGATTGGGTTTGTTTTGCATAATCGTTAATTGTTCGTTGTTCGTTGTTATAATCCTTTGTTAAGAGTGAGCTTATGTTCATTTGAGCATCCAGCAAATTGGGTTCGTATTGGGTTTGATTGGCTT
>CAZWKM010000431.1:0-1862 GCA_964634165.1 uncultured Pirellulales bacterium
CGGTAACAGCTAATACCAAATCTGCCCCTACTATAGATGCGATTACCGGACAGCCGATACCGGGTGAGCCATCCACGATTATCAGGTCTTTGCTCTGCTCGGCTGCGATTTGTTTCGACTGTTTACGAATCAGGCTGACCAGTTTGCCGCTGTTTTCCTGGGCGATTCCGAGTCTGGCGTGCACCATAGGCCCAAATCTTGTATTCGATATAAACCATTGGCCGTTAACGGAATCTTTGAACTCTATTGCATCAACCGGACAATAGTGAGCACAAACGCTGCAACCCTCGCATGCGATGGAATCAATCGTGTAAGTTTTTTCGACCATATCGTTGGGTGGGCCATTGAACACGGCAGCATCAAAATTGCAAACTTCTTCACATCTGCCGCAGCCGGTACATTTTTCCGTAATAACGGAGGCCAATTTGCCCCCGCTAAAGTCGTGGGTTTCTTTTACATCCGGCTCCAATACCAGGTGCAAATCTGCAGCGTCAACATCGCAGTCGGCCAGCACTGCGTTATTCGCAAGTGCTGCAAATGAGGCGACGATGCTTGTCTTGCCCGTGCCGCCTTTACCACTTATAACCACTATTTCCTTCAAGTTTCTTTTTCCCTTTTATAACGTAAAGACCCGCTAAATTCGGCTGCCGGCTTGCAAATATCTCTTGGCCTTTGATTCCTAAAAAGAATTCGGTTTGAACAGAGAAATACTCTGCAATTGTTCTCTCAATCTTTCTCAAGTCTGTATGCTTAATCTTGTTCACGTAAGAAGTTGAATTGTTGGTTTTTTCTTTGAAAAACCGGGACTGTGGATTGAGTAACATAGCCAACAATTTGCCGCCCGACCTGAGGACACGAGCAGTCTGCTCAATCGCTTTTTTATATTTGTCGATAAACTGCAAAGAGGCAATATAAATAGCCGCATCAAAACTGCAATCTGCGAAGTCCATATTTTTTGCTGAGCCTACTACAGTTCTTATACTGTCCGGTGCCTGGTCTAAAGCCTCTTTGGAAATATCCAGGCCGGTAACGTTAAAGCCGTGTTCGTATAGGCCTGCTTCTATGATTGCCGGGCCGCAGCCGACACTTAGAACATCCTTAGTCCCTTTTAATTCCCGTAGGATATAGTTTAGCTCGGCTTCGAAGACCTCTTTCCAAAAATTCGTTTTACAGGATTGCAAGTACTTTTTCATACCAGGTAGCCTTTTGTTTAACTGAAAAACTTTTCGCGCCACCACAGAAAGTGTCCCCAGGGATTATCAAGTTTATATTTATCATCATCCGGAGCGCCGGGCCAGGATTTGATTTCCTCTAACAACATCTCGCAAGGCCTGTCTTCGGCCAGAAGTTCATATGCGCATTTGACAAGCAGGAACTTCTTATGTGCATCGCTGTCGTTCGGATTATGGTCCGGATGATACTTCAGCGATGCCCGTCTGTATGCTTTCTTCAATGCTTCTTTACTCACACTTTCCTCAACATCAAGGATTTTGCGTGCTGCCCGACGAGCTTCTAAATCCCGGGTTATTCTTTCTCCGAACTCATAATCGTCTTTTATCATCAATCTCTGCCTTTACGCCTTTTATATATTCATATAATTCTGAAAACTGCTTCAAGTATTCACTCAATACATCAACAATTATCCTGCCGGATGAGTATGCCTCGGCAATGCGCCTATCGTCCGGCAATTTCAAAACAATCTCTATATTTTCGGCTTCACAATATTCTTCTACCTTGTCATTGCCGATGCCATAACGGTTAATAACGATAGCACACGGCAAATTCATTTCGCGGACCAATCCCACAGTTAGTTTCAAATCATTCAGGCTAAACGGTGTCGGCTCGGTAACAAGCAAAACAAA
>CAZWKM010000432.1:0-1858 GCA_964634165.1 uncultured Pirellulales bacterium
TTTTAAGCGGCGGCGAATTGGCGGCTATGATAATCATCGACGCAGTGGTCAGATTGTTGACCGGTGCGCTTGGTGATGAAGATTCAGCCCAGAATGATTCGTTCAGCGAAGGTCTATTGGAGTATCCGCAATATACAAGGCCAGAGGTCTTTCGTGGTGTGAAGGTCCCTGAAATACTCTTAAGCGGCGACCACGCCAAAATCGCCGAATGGCGACGTCGGCAGGCCCTCGAACGAACAAAAAAATACCGACCCGATTTATTAGGTGACAATAAAAAAGAATAAAGGGAGAAAAAAATGGAGAACTTGAATCGACGCGAATTTGTAAAACTCGTAGCAGGAAGTGCTGCAACCGCAGCTATACCACTAACCGGCTGCAGCAGTGAGCTTATGTTGCCCCGTCCAAACACAGCAAAGCCGCCGAACATCATCTTCTTATTAACCGATGACCAGCGTTGGGACACCCTGGGCTGTATGGGTAATCCCATAATCAAAACACCGAATATGGATGATATGGCAAAAAACGGTGTATTGTTTAAGAATGCCTTTGTCACCACCTCGATATGTGCGTCCAGCCGCGCCAGCATCCTCTCCGGGCAATACGTCCGCCGCCACGGTATCAATAACTTCTCGACCAGCTTCTCCGAAGAAGCATTAGTCCAGACATATCCGCTGCTCCTCCGCCGGGCCGGCTATCGCATCGGCTGCGTAGGAAAACACGGCGTCGGCAGAGGCCGGGACTTCCCCACGGAAGAATACGACGTTTGGTTCGGCTGCCCGGGTCAATGCTCACCTTATGAACGCAAAGATGAAGACGGCAACTACAAGCACCTCACCCGGATGTTCGGCGACCAGATTATCGAATTTCTCCGCGGCTGCTCAAAAGAAAAACCATTCTGCCTCTCCGTAAACTTCAAAGCCCCGCACGTCCAGGACGGAGACCCACGCCAGTTTATCCCCGACCGTGCTTACAAAGATTTGTACAAGGATGTTACCATCCCCACTCCGAAAACCGCCGATCCCCGCTACTTCGAAGCCCTGCCCGAATTCCTGCGGACCTCCGAGGCCCGCCGCCGATGGAACATACGTTTCTCAACTCTCGAAAAGTTTCAGGAATCCGTCAAGAACTATTACCGCTTGATTTATGGCGTCGATGTAGTCATTGGCAAAATCCGCGATGAGCTTAAACGGCTCAACTTCGACGATAACACAATCATAATCCTCATCGGCGACAACGGTTTTTATCTCGGTGAGCACGGCCTTGCAGGAAAATGGTTCCCGCACGAAGAATCAATCCGCGTGCCGCTGGTTGTGTTTGACCCGAGAGCATCGAGGAGCAGACGTGGTGTCAGTTGTGAGCAAATGGCACTTAACGTGGATATCGCGCCGACGATTCTGGAGATGGCCGGATTGGCCGTGCCGCAGCAAATGCAGGGCCGAAGCCTCGTCCCTTTGCTCAAAGGCCGAAAGCCAAAGTGGCGAACCGATTTCTTCTACGAGCATTTATTTAAGCATCGCACAATCGCAAGGACCGAAGCCCTGCGCACGCAGCGCTTCAAATACGCCCGCTATATTGATTTTGACTACGAAGAGCTTTACGACCTGAAAAACGACCCGCAGGAAACAGTGAACCTGGCAAAAGACGAAAAGTATCAGCGAACCTTGAAGTCTTCGCGAAAACGATGTAATGAGCTGCTGGAAGAAGCCAAAGGCAAGTAACAAGTGAAACAACTGAAAAGGGAAAAGACGTGAAGAATTTTAATCGGCGCGAATTTCTTAGTCTGATGGGCGGTGGTACTGTTGTAGCGGTGATGCCTTTAGCTGGCTGTGGGAGTGAGCTTGCCGGACGCAGAAATGTA
>CAZWKM010000433.1:0-1856 GCA_964634165.1 uncultured Pirellulales bacterium
CAAGAATATTCGCCGGGCGTTGTTGGCCAAGTTCGGCGATACGCTCGGATTAGCAGATGTCGCTTAAAAAACTAAAAGATTAAAGCTAAAAGCTAAAAATTATAATTTAAAACTCAAAATTTATTTTTCCTTTGGTTTGATTTTAAGTTTTGGTTTTACATTTTTCGTTTTACGTCTTACGCTATTGTTATGCAGGTCTCTTACAAAAACAAGCGGTTGGAGAAGGTTTTAATCGGCGTTAACGTTTTGACGGCGGCGGTGGTGACGGCGACTTTCGTTGGGTTGTTCGGCTTTGATAAGCCGTTGCTGCCGGTGGGGATTTTATATGCCGTTCAGGTTGGCCTGCTTGCTGTCTTCATAGTTGAGAAGATAATTCGGCTGTTTAATGCTGCTTCAAAGGCCGAATTCTGGCGGGCAAACTGGTTTGAAGTTCCGCTTGCCCTTGCGCTCGGAATAGCTCTGTTCGGAGCGGGCCGGTGGTTTGCCCCCGCACAAGCTGGGGCTGCGGCAGTTCGGCACTTTGCAGTGGGTATTTATCTTGTCCTGCAAGTGGTCATCAAGCTTTGTAGAACTTCCGTAAATTTGGCGGCGTCGGGCAGAAACCCAACTGGCGTCTTAATTGCAAGTTTTCTGGTTTTGATAATCTCAGGGGCGGGATTTCTGATGCTGCCGAGGTCCTCTGCCGGCGAAAACACCGGCTTTGTTGATGCCTTGTTTACGGCGACCAGTGCTACTTGTGTTACCGGCCTTATCGTAAGAGATACCGGAAGCGACTTTAGTTTGATGGGGCAGTTGATTATCCTGACGCTGATTCAGCTTGGAGGGCTGGGGATAGTTGTGTTCGGTGCGGTATTTGCGCTGCTGCTGGGCCAGGCATTGAGCTTGCGGGAATCGGTGGCAATGCAGGATTTACTGAGCGCCCGCACTCTTAGTCGAATAGGCAATATGATAGCTTTTATCTTTGTCGGAACGCTGTTTATCGAAGCTGTTGGTGCGGTCAGTATTTTCGGGATGTGGGACGATGTGCCCGGCCGAGTGGCTAATGTTCAGCAGCAGTGGTTCTATAGTATCTTTCATTCGATTAGCGCTTTTTGTAATGCGGGCTTTAGCTTGTTTGGCGACAGCCTTCGAGGCTATAATAGAAGCTGGGGGGTGTATGGAGTGATTTGTCCGCTGATAATCCTGGGCGGACTTGGCTTCGGTGTTCTTTACGACCTGGCTAATATTGCGGCTGACAGGGTAAAGCGCCTCTTTAAGGGCTGGTTCAATAAGCGCTATCGGTTTTCGATGGAAGCGGCCAAGAGGATGCAGCTGCAGACCAAGATTGTTCTCAGCGCCAGTTTCGCCCTGATTGTTTTGGGGATGTTGGCTATCCTTTTGTTTGAGCGCTATGCAGGCGAGAGCGGTTCTGCCGAGAATCCGGGTGTTCTCGGCGCACTGTTTCAGTCGATTACAGCCAGGACGGCCGGGTTTAATACTATCGATATCCCGGCACTATCGACTTCGAGCAAACTTATTTTGATTCTACTTATGTTCGTCGGAGGCTCGCCCGGCTCGACCGCAGGAGGGATAAAGACGGTGACGCTGGCGGTGGTAATAATGACCGTTTTTGCGGCCCTGCGAAAGCGCGAGGAAGTAGAGATGTTTAAGCGTTCGATTCGCGTAGTTGTTGTCGGCAGGGCAATTACTGTTACGCTGCTTTTCGTTGCCGTTTTGTTCGGCGCCTCATTGGCACTAAGTATCACCGAAAATGCAAACGGCTTTACTATGTCCCAGATTATGTTCGAGGCGGGCTCAGCTCTGGGGCCTGTCGGCCCGACAACCGGAATAACGCCTTCCTTGACAAACGAGGGCAA
>CAZWKM010000434.1:0-1854 GCA_964634165.1 uncultured Pirellulales bacterium
GGCAGCGGCAAGACAACCACGCTCTATGCAGCTCTCAGCGAGCTTAACTGCGAAGAAAGAAACATCCTTACGGTTGAAGACCCGATTGAGTATCAACTGCCCGGTGTCGGGCAAATGCAAATAAAGCCGAAGATAAATCTTACATTTGCCAACTGCCTGCGCCACATTCTCAGGCAGGACCCCGATGTAATTATGATAGGAGAAATTCGGGATGTTGAAACCGCCGAGATTGCAATCCAGGCCTCCCTTACAGGCCATCTGGTTTTGAGCACTCTGCATACCAATGATTCGGCCTCAGCTGTAACCCGGCTAATTGATATGGGTATTGAGCCTTACCTGATTTCATCGTCGGTCGTTGCGGTCATGGCGCAGCGGCTTTTACGAGTCATCTGCCCGGAGTGCAAAAGGCCGTATACGCCGGACGAGCAAGTGCTTTCACTATGGGGAGAAAACGAAAAACCTTCTGTAACTAAAGGGCAGCTCTACAAAGGACCCGGCTGTGAGAATTGTCTTGATACAGGATACCTGGGAAGAACAGGCATCTTCGAACTGTTAGTTATCGATGACGACATCAAGGAACTAATAAGTAAACGGCACGGCTCACACATTATAAAAGAAGCTGCCATTGAAAAAGGTATGAGCACCTTGCGAGAGGATGGACTGCGTAAGGCCTTGGGCGGTGAGACTACTCTCGAAGAAGTCTGCAGAGTCACACAGGATTATGTGCAAACAAACATAGGAGTAACTGAACGTGTCGGTAGTTGAATACAAGCTGTTAAGTGAGAAGAAGCCGCCCCCAACGCATCGAGCAGCCGACGGTGATGGTTCTGCTGGAACACAGCAAAAGACATACGAAAGGGACATCTTCAGAAGAATCCGTACGAGGGACGTCTGCCAAACCGCACGTCAGTTGGCGACGCTGCTGCGCGCCGGTATGCCCCTTGTCCCAGCTCTCTCAGCATTAGTCGAACAGTTACGAGAGGTTCGGGCCAAGAATAGTCCTCTTGCAGAAATTATGGAACAAGTTGCTAACGATGTTAATTCAGGAAGCACACTGGCCGACGCACTCAGCAAACATCCGAACGTTTTTTCGAGTCTGTTTGTCAACATGGTGGCCGCAGGCGAAACGAGCGGGACCCTGGAAGAGGTTCTCTTGCGCCTGGCGGAAATATTGGAAAAACGTGTACATCTTGCAGCTAAAGTCAAATCCGCGGTTGCATATCCCTTGATGATGATTGTAGTTGCGGTGGCAGTGGTGGTATTTCTTATGTCCGTCGTGGTGCCCAGCATAACCGGGATATTTTTTGAAATGAACAGGCCTCTTCCCTGGCCTACGAAATTGCTTATCTCAATAAGCGCTTTTATGAAAACATATTTAATAGTAATTGTCCCTGTGCTTTGTGCGGTTTTACTGGGAATTCGAGCCGCTTGCAGAACCAAAGAGGGTAGGTTGTTTGTGGACCGCTTCAAACTGAAGCTGCCGCTCTTTGGTAAACTTTTTCTCAAATTAGAAATAGCACGTCTGACCAGGACGTTGGGGATACTTCTTGTCAGCGGTATCCCGATACTCAGCGCCCTTGAAATTGCGAAACAGGTAATTCAAAATAGCTTTATTGCAGGTGCCCTGGATTCCGTAAGGGACTTGGTCAGCAGGGGGGACGCTATTGCCAGCGCAATAAAAAAAACCGGATTGTTCCCGCCAATCGTGTATCACATCATAGCAACGGGTCAGATAAGCGGAAATGTAGAAGAGGGTCTTATAAATATTGCCGATATGTATGACGGCGAGGTTGAGCTGGCAACCAAAACGCTGACCTCACTGCTTGAGCCTGCGATACTTCTGCTTATGGGAGC
>CAZWKM010000435.1:0-1846 GCA_964634165.1 uncultured Pirellulales bacterium
GGTGGGTCCAGCGGGGCGGGGGACAGTTCCGGCAGCGACACAAAGATTATCGGTCTTGAACTCGATATTCTCGGCAAAGAAGTGAATCTTCGTATTGCTGTCGGACAGGGACAAGCACGGCTGGCGGATATTGTGCCATTGGCACAAGCGGTTTGCACAAAAATTACCGATGTGGTACTCGAAAGCATACGCAGCGATGGAGGCCGCATCCCCTGTCGCCGGGGCTGCTCAGCTTGTTGTAGTTCTCTTGTGCCGCTGTCGGTTCCGGAAGCACTTCAGCTCAGCGAGATGATTCTTGCGATGCCTGAATCTCAGTGGAGGTTGATGCTGCAATCCTGTCTTTTGGTCGCGCAGCGCATCTTGAAACGAAAACCCCCAAAATCATTTGTGGGTCAAACAACGGGGACGTCACCCAATAGTCTCGCTGAGTGGAATAAGGTAGCGAGCTGGTACACAAATTTGAATCTTGCCTGTCCTTTCCACTACAAAGGCGCCTGTACTATTTATGAGCAGAGGCCGCTGGCGTGCAGAGAGCATTTTGTAAAGGGTTCTGCCAGGGCCTGCAGAGGCGAGCGCGGTACGGCAGAAGCGGTTCAGGTGCCCGTGCAAACAGTGGATGCTCTTGCCCAGTTGGCGAGCGAACTTGAGGGTACAAGCGTGGAGGCGGTGATGTTGCCGCTGGCGTTGTTTTGGGCACAAGAGAATGTCGAGCGCGCCAGGCAAACTTGGCCTGCGGCGATGATGGTCCAGCGGTTCGTTGAGATTGTAAAGGCAATAGCATCGAAAAATTCTACCGCAGTCGTTACGCAAACTTAGCGAGAGCAGCAGATAATAGGCCACGCACTATAAATCCGGATTAAAATTTTCTTACCAATCCAACCACAACGCCCTCGATTCGGCAGTTGTCCGAATAAATTGGGTCGTAATCCGCATTTGCCGGCTCCAATCGAACTCGCGTCTTTTCCTTGTGGAATCTTTTTAGCGTTGCGTTTTCATTATCGATGAGGGCAATAACCAGTTGGCCGTTGTTAGCCAAGGGGGTGCGCCGGCAAATCACATAATCGCCATCACGAACATCGTCGTCAACCATACTGTCACCTCTCACCTCAAGGGCGAATGTGTTATCATCTGCTGCGAAATGAGAACTAAGGGACAGGAGTTCAATGTTTTCAACGGCCTCTATAGGTGAGCCGGCAGCCACCTTACCTACGAGCGGTATGCCTGTGCCGGACTGCCGATAGGAGTCTGAGCCGTGGTTGGCCAGGCGGTTAAGCAATTCTTGCGCTTTTGAAGTTGGTTTCAAAGAGCGTGCCCTGCCCGCTGAAGCTAAGAGCAGACCTTTTTTTCGCAGTTCGCCGATATGCTCGAATACGGTGCTTCGGCTTATGCCCAGTTCGCACGCTAATTCGCCAATCGTCGGAGAATAACATCGGCTCGCCTGAAATGAGCGAATCGCTTTTAATAACTGTAGTTGACGGGGAGTAAGCTGATTTGTCGGCTTTGCTTTCAACGACATATTCTAAGTTCTCCTTTGAAGCAGTATTGAGTTCTGAGCCAAGCAGGGTGCTTATTATTTCGCTTAGCGAAGTCAGCAGCTTGGTCAGACGATTCGTTGAGGGCTGGCGTGACTGTTGCGGTTCGCCCGGCCAAACAGAGACAAAGTCCCCGCCAGGACCGAATTTGCATACTGGCTCAATTTGGTTGTCTAAACGGCTTTCCATTTTTTCCCAATCCGTGCATCCCGACAATCGTTCGAGTTACAAAGTTTCGATAGTGCAGCAGCAAATACTTCTATCGGTAATGTGTGGTTAAAAACCCTAACAAAAACCGAACAAAAATCGGCGAA
>CAZWKM010000436.1:0-1846 GCA_964634165.1 uncultured Pirellulales bacterium
TTGTGAACCGCCCTGTTTCTTTAGGTTCCAGGCCCGGCTCCCATTCCGCCGGGTCGGGCATCGGCGGAGCGACATCAGCGATTTCGTCGATGGCACGCCCAAGGTTAATCCGAGGCTTGGTTATTGAACGCACGCCCCGCCTATCAACAATCGGGTCACCATAGGTGACCAAAAGGTCTCTGACTTCAATAGGTGTAAGGTAACTCCCCCTTCGAGCCAGAGCTGCAGACTGCAGAGCAGCGACAGCACCCGCCGCATAAGGACACGCTGCCGATGTACCATTGAAATAAGGAAAATAATCGCCGGGCCAGTAGCCGCCGGCGCCGACAATGTCTGTGGTATAGGCATCGTCGGCGGGACCGAGAATATCCAGGATATAGGCAGTGTTGGAGTAAGACATCACTGTATCTTGTATATCGTCCACTGCTCCAACCGAAATAATACTCGATATGGCAGCAGGCCATGATATGCCCTGTCCGGTATATCCGTCATTACCCGAAGCAGCAAGTACCGTTATACCCGCTGCCACTGCAGTGTTGGCTGCAATCGTCGTGCCGGGAGAAAAGGCATCAGCAGTAGCCGCGTCGTCAAAAGGCAGAAAATATATTCCCCAACTGTTGCTGATAGCCACAATCGGATTAGCGGGGTCATCGTTCTTGTGAGCTACACACCAGTTCCAGGCGGCAATTTCAGAGTCAGTCGGGGAAAAACCAAAATCGCTGAAAATTTTCATGTCATATATTTTGGCATTGTGGGCTACTCCGCCAATGTAGTCACCGACTGCACCCAAATCCCCCGCAGCTAAGCCGGCACAGCAGGTCCCGTGGGGCTCCACAGGCGTAGGATCGGGGTCGTTGTCTCCGAAATCGTAGCCGCCGATAACCTTAGCATTTGGAAAACCACCGCCGCCAAGCATCGGATGGGTATAGTCAACACCGCTGTCACAGATGGCCACGGCCGTTCCTTGCCCGCTGTAGCTCAAGCGAACTGTTGTTGCATTTATTAGAGGTATGCCCTGGGCCAGGAATGGTTCGACATATCTCACAGGTTCGACTGACACAACCGAAGGGTCATCAAGCAGATTACCGAGGCACTCGGCTGTAATTTCGCCGGAGAAACCGGCCTGCATCTCAAAACTATATCGTAAACTAAAATCCTCACACGGAAGTGAAGACAGAACCGCCTCCTGGCGACTGGCTATTTCTCCTCCCAGCAAGTGAACCGATGCCGCTGAATCCCAGTTGGTCCTTGCTTTCATCTGCACCGGGTCGGCCAGATTCACGATTACTTTTACTTGACTCTCGCCGGCCTCAAACTGCTCGACAATCGTTTGGGCATCAATCAGTTTGCCGGAACTGAGAAGAAAGTCAAAGTCCCCTGCACCGGCCGATGTTGCCAGTACAAACAATACAGACACACAGACCACAAACCGAAGCAGTCCTTGGGACTCCTTACGGAGGATGCGAAAGTTCCCGACCCGGCAGTTTGCCGCGGCAAACTGACGGGTGAAAACACGGATGTTTTCACCCGGAATTCGTCGCTTCATCCCGTTAGACATTTTTATCCTCTTACAGATTTTTCCCCGTTAGAGATACCCGCTTGCTCATCTTGGGAATGTCTAACGGGATTCATTTCTGTCCCTTTATATCTCGAGTATCAAGTCCGGCAAAGCGCCATCCGCCACCGGTTGACGCTTTGACGGATTTAGAATTCGCTCTCCATTGCAGCGATTGCCTTGGCTTCGGCTTCCTCCTGCAAAATGATAGTCGGCTTAACCAGTATCAGCAATATCTTATGGTCCTTGACTACGCTGCGGTTTCTGAACAGCCCTCCAATCAACGGCAGC
>CAZWKM010000437.1:0-1839 GCA_964634165.1 uncultured Pirellulales bacterium
CCACTCGTGTAGTTTTGCAACTCAACTTCGCCATAACAGTCTAATTGGTCAATAGTATGCCATTGTGTCAGGCCAACACATACATAACCACCACCGGCGTCTATGGTGACGACAAAGGTATTAGTCGCGTTGTTATCCGGCACGATAGCTGGGTACCAGTTGCTTGACCGTTCCCACGAGGTGTCCTCCTCTGAGCCGCCGACCCAATTTGAATAGGTGACAGTCGCCTGAACCTCACAGGCCGCGAAAAATAGTATTACGGCGGTTAAGATTAATACTTTTCTAACCATAATTCACCTTCCTTTCTTGCTTTTGTAAAACTGGTTTTCAACATTAAATTTATCCGGCCCTGAAATCAAAAATAGTCAAGACCTGCGGCGGACTCGCAATGACAGCGTGATATATTCGGGACTTTCACTACTCACCGCTCTTCCGTTTTCTCCCTTGATAGTATATCAGCATTTAGCTATAATGTCAAGGAAATTGTGTGCCTGAGGGGTTTTTTGCGGTATTCTGGGTTTGGGCTTGCAATTTTCATACAAAATCATATATTTGGTTTATAGTGCAAAGATAAGAATCAACGAACGATGAGATAGGAATCAAAATAATAGGAGTATATTAGATGTCGAGAGTATGTTATTTTACAGGTAAGCGGACCGTGGCAGGCAGGACTATTGCCCGGCGGGGTAAGGCCAAACATCTTGGCGGTGTCGGCAGGAAAGTTACCGGTGTTACCAAGAGAAAGTTTAAGCCGAACATACAAAAGGTCCGGGCCGTTGTTGACGGGAAGGTGTGCAGAATTAAGGTCTCAGCCAAAGCTATTCGTATGGGCCTGGTTCAAAAGCCGACCAAGCGAGATTATAAAGCCGCTGATTAAAGAGCACAAGGCTTATGGACTGAAATCAGCGAGGTGGGTTCCGCCTCGCTTTTTATTTAGGCAGGATTTTATACGAGGACAAACAAGCATTGAAGGGATTGTAAGTAATGTCGGCAAGAAGCCCAAAGACAATCTTTCTTGTGGGGGTGGTGCTCGTGGCAACGGCTTTTGTTGCTATTTGGGGTCTTCGAAACAAGTCTGTGAGACCAATTTCAGCTACAGGAGGGAAAGATTTTGAGAGTGGCAATGTATTAGAAGTTCCTTTGTACAAGCAGTGGGACCCGGGCTGGGCAGACGATGAAATTGGCGGGTCTGGTGAGAAGCTGCGAAATGTAGGCTGTACGGTATCGTGTGTGGCGATGTTGTTTTCATATTACGGAATAACGGTTACGCCGAAAGAAATGAATGATTATCTCAAGAGAAATAGAGGTTATACTATGCGTGGCTGGCTCAAATGGCAAAAATGCGCAGAGTACACTCAGGGCCGGGTCGTGCTTGAGTATGTGGGAAACCCGGACCACAAACGCATAGATGAAAACCTCGCAGACAAGAACCCGGTTATTGCGAAAGTTCTCATAAAAAACCGGATTCCACATTGGGTATTGGTGGTGGGCAAAGAAGGAAATGAATATATAATAAATGACCCTTTGGGTAGTGAAGAAAAACCAATATCGTTGATTAGGTACGGGACGAAGGTATATGCTTTGCGAATATACAGAAGAGTCGACTAACAATTGGTAAAAGGGAGATCAGAGATTTTACTCATAGCGATTTTAAATGTATGGGTGAAGAGAGATGGCGAGAAAAATTGACCAGGCGCAGGTAAGAAAGGTTGCCAGGTTATCCCGTTTGGATTTAACCGAAGCAGAAGTCGAGGAATTTACTGGCCAGTTAAGCGCAATCCTTGACTACGTGGAAAAAATGAACGAGCTGGATACCGACAATGTTGAACCGCTGGCACA
>CAZWKM010000438.1:0-1832 GCA_964634165.1 uncultured Pirellulales bacterium
GGGCTGGCAAGGAAGATAAAAGATATAAAGATGCGGCAGGCGTGTGCGGCTATCGGGCAGCCGCTCTTGATGGCAGAGTGGCGAAAATCATTTCTGCGATATGGTGTTACTGTCGCGCAGGTTTTAGTCACCGCCGAGGTGCTTAACAACAGAAAGACCTACCTGAACCTTCGCAATTCCATCGAGACACTTTTGAAACTTTCGGTTGTCCCTGTCCTGAACGAGAACGATAGTGTTAGCACCGATGAAATCGGCTCGACCTTCGGCGATAACGATAAATTGAGCGCGCTGGTCGCCAGTAAAATCGACGCTGATTTGCTGATTATGCTCAGCGATATCGACGCTCTTTACGATAAGAACCCGCGCAAATTTGCCGACGCCAGGCCGATACACACCGTCTATGAGATAACGGAAGATATTGTGCGAAGCGCCGGCGGCAGAGGCACCGAATACGCGACCGGCGGAATGAAGGCCAAAATCGAAGCGGTAAAGATTGCCTCGAACGCGGGCTGCCGAATAGTTTTAGCTAACGGGAGATTGAAAAATGTCATCGGCAGGATTATCGCCGGCGATGAAATCGGCACGGTCTTTATGCCGAAGCGAAAGCTGAGTAATCGTTCAAGGTGGATTCTAAACAGCGCCGCCGCCGGGACGATATTTATCGACGAAGGTGCGATGCGGGCAATCAGGAATCGCAAAAGCCTTCTACCCAGCGGCATAACCTCCATCAAAGGCACATTCGAGGCCGGGGCGGTGGTAATGCTGAACGACAACGCCAAGGCGGTTACGAATTTGAGCAGCTCGCAACTAAAAGTCCTTGCCGGCAAACACAGTTCCGAAATTCGCAAAATCCTCGGCCCAAAACACCGCGACGTCGTGGCCATACCGGAAGACATAGTTTTTCTCGACTACTGACGAGGCGTGGATGCGGTAAATAAATACGAAACTTGAATCCGTCCCGTCTGAAGCCGGGCCGGACCGGGACGGCATCGAACCCCCCATCCTCCGAAGTAAAACTTCTACGGAGGACAGGCGAAACAAATTCGAATGCGGATACGCACGCTTCTGACAGGCGTGACAAAAATCCAAAGGCCCCAAACAAGCTGTTTTGAACATTCGAACTTTAGCTATTGACAATCAATAAAGATAATCAATAATCCATTGATTGGCCGAAGTGGCGGAACTGGCAGACGCGCGGGACTCAAAATCCCGTCCTGGCAACAGGGTGAGGGTTCGACTCCCTCCTTCGGCAGTTTTTTTCGTGATGCGTCGTGCGGATATCGTATTGCGTAAAAATTACAAAACAGAGCTTCATTCCATTTTACTTTCTTAAATCAATTGCATGCCACAGCGGCGATAAAATGCTCAAGAGAGCTTATAACTACTGTTTCTGTTTGGAATAGAAAACAGCAAAAAACAGAATGAGACTGCCGTAAAAGATTATCGTGTCAAACACCCAAAAAACCTGAGACCTATACGGCCCAAATGGACGTACACCCACAAGCTGAAGCATCATAGTCGAAAAAGCAAGACAGAAACGTACGGCTACGCCAAGAAAGGCAATAAGTGCTGCGGTTTTTAGACTCATAGCTCTCTCCTTTGCTTTGCTTCAATTATTACACACTTTTAGCATACTAAATCTGCACGGTATCATAACCAGAACTATTAGCTCTATCAAAAGAAATTCCTGCTGTCTGTTATTTGGCTACGAAGGGTGATAGTTCGCGGAGGCGGTTGATGATGGCGGGCATTTTTTCGATTGTGTAATCGACCTCTTCCTCGGTGTTGTATCTGCTTAAGCTGAATCGGATTGAGCCGTGGGCGGCGGTGAA
>CAZWKM010000439.1:0-1816 GCA_964634165.1 uncultured Pirellulales bacterium
TATCTTTTCTGCTGCCACTGACGCATCTCATTTTGGCTTTTGCCGGCTACCTCCAATAATGCCTTTTCAAGGCCTGCGAACGTCTTGACCCTGGCTCTAATCTCGTTTGGGTCGGCAAGTATATCTACCTGAGCAGGCGATTGCACAATGGGGCTGGTTCTGGTACCCCTAATGACTCTGGTTCCTCGCCGAGTTGTTTCTTGCTCCTCATAGCCAGGATATGGATTTAGCCCTTCCCGTCCCCCATAATACCTGTTTCCCATCAAGTCTTCGGGACTCGGCTCTTTAGCGCCGTTCTTGAGCAGGAGTTCGACGATTTCTGTATTCCTTCTCTCTTTCGCCAACGTCAGGGCGTTATCGCTCCCACTCATAACATTGACATCGGCTCCCTTTGCAATTAGCAGCTCCACTGCATCTTTTTGGCCGGTGTTCACTGCAACATGCAGAGGCGTCTGCCCACGATTGTCCTTTGCATTGACATCGGCCCCTTTGGCAATAAGAGGTTCAATGACCGCCTGCTTGCGGTTCTGTAACGCCGTGTGCAGCGGTGACCAGCCCATCTTGTTCCGCGAATTTACATCAGCGCCCTTTGAAATGAGTAACTTCACCTGGTCAATATCGCCGGCAGCCACAGCCGGAAACAGTGAGAGTGAGTTGGTTGATTTCCCCCGTTCCGGTCCAGCAAAGGTTCTCTGCTCTGCCCGCTGCTCTGTGCGAGCAAAGGATCTTTCCCTACGCGACAGCCTATCTGCCATTTGCGGTTGTTCAACGGGCCAGAAGACCTGGTCGCCGCCTTCCTCGCCGCGGCCCCATTTGCTGTGCAGGCCACCGTCATCATCGAAGTCCGCCCCGAAACTGTAGAGTGTGAAGCCCTGTCTGGTTTGCTTATAAACAAGAGGCTTATTACTGAATGGGTCTATCGGCAATTCCTTAATATAACCGGCTGATACAAGCTCCGGGAGCGCCGCCGGATATCTTCGGCTGTCAGCATTGTATCGCAGGACCGCAAGCGTTGTTATTAAGGCCTGTTCATCCGCTCTGCTTCGAGATTCAATCTCTATTACGCGGGGAATTCCAGAGCCGGCCGTTTCTATCAAGGGATTATCCCCGGTTGAAGATTGTATTTGTTCATTGTGTAATTGCCAGGGGCTTTTTGCCGCTACCATATCGTAGTATTCAAGTGTGCTTTTTAGATACATCTTCAAAAATCGGTATTTAGGGTCTGTTTCAATTTGCTCCCGCAGATGGATTTTTTCGCTGCGAATATCAAACGGCTCACTGTAGTCTGTTACAAGCTGTTTAAATTTATCCTCCAGGTTTTTCATCATAACGGCATTAACCATTTTTTTGTCGAGGATGTTAAACGCAGTCCTTATAGGCAAGCTCTTTACAGCGATTCCCACTAATTTTTCTACTAAAGTCTTTGGCCCTACTGACATTTGTGCGCCAATTGTATATAGTGTAGCTATATCGTTGAGAGCATTCGTGATATTGCCATCTTCTGCCTGTAGCTTTGCCCGAGCCTGTAAGGCGAAGGCTAATTGCCTTTTGTTGGTTGATAAGTGGGCCATTTCAATCTTCTGTAGTGTCTCTCCGGTACGTTGGAACCAGCAATATGGCTTCTGGCTGCCAAGTTGCAGTTGCTCAAGTGCCCTGCTATTATCTTGTACCCATTTTCTTAACAACGCTTGTTCTTGTGCAGGCAGTTCTTTTGGCCAGATACTTGGTGATACCTTTAAGCCCTCGGGCTCGTTGACGTATAATTCTATTGCCTTTAGGTAGTAAGGTGCTGCGTTATCGCTTTCAGGCCGCCCGG
>CAZWKM010000440.1:0-1812 GCA_964634165.1 uncultured Pirellulales bacterium
CCGGCAAATGAGCTTGATTCCAAATATCTGCAGGAAACTTTAAGGTGCTGTATAGCCCAACTGCCCGAACATCTACGGAACGCCATAACGTTACGCGACCTGGCGGAACTGTCTTACGCTCAAATAGGCAGGATACTTTGTATATCATCAGCGACCGCGAGGGTTTACAGGTGCAAAGCAATACAATTACTTTCTGTATGGATGAACAAGGAAAAAGAAGAAAGAAAATGAAAACTATAAAATCAAATAAAAAGTGCAGACAAATCAGAACCTGGCTTTATAAAGCCGTAAGCAGTCGAATCGGTTTTGATGCAGATTGGCTGCAAAACCATATTGCAAATTGTCCAAGATGCCAGCGGCGAATTGTCTCCTGCGGTAAAGTCAATTTAGCACTGTCGGTTATAAAATCTCAGCCTCACAAGCTTGATTTATTGATGCGTGCAAATGCACAGGCCATTGGCGTACTGAAACACAGTCTCCGGCGGGCACCGAAAGCCTGCAAGCTCAAAGTGATGCTGCCCGAACCAAAGCTGCTGGAAAGATGGGGCAAGTATGCACAGCCTGCAGCAAATGCAGCGGCCTGTATCGCAATCCTGCTTCTTATGAAAATCGGGGTTTTTTCCTCTATGGACAAGTTCCAGAGGCAGGGCCAAAAAGTCGTCAAGCAGTATTATTCCAGCCACGTAGGCCAGGAAATGGCCGATGAAATATTCACCACTTAGTCGGGGGGGCAAACACCTTTTATTGCGTTTGTAAACCCGTGAACGCACCCCGTCTGGCTTCGCATAGGAAGATAATAAAAAGACTGATAAGCAATCCCAGCAGCCCCACTATAAGGGTCAGCACCACAAGCAGCAGAACATAAACGATGATACGTTTAACCGAAATCGGCCTGCGCTGCTTCGTTTTTGCGAAGCAAAACGACGAGGGCCATATCTTTATAACCCCCAGGACTATGAACAGGGCGGCGATGACCGCTAAAGCGCTATAGAAACTGTGTATTGCGCTCACCGGCACGGCCCAGAGACTAAGCCGGGCCTCACCGGCGGGGCGGGCAAAATCGAGCCGAACCTCGCCCTCCGGCAACGTTACCGGCAACGAATAGATATCTCTGGCAACATAAGGCTGTATTTCTTCCAGACCCGCTACCGATATGTCGGCCACGCCGGGACCGGGGCCTGCTACTCTTTCCGGCGCGGTTACTGCACGGCCAGTCGCCACTGGCTGCCGTCCCCGCAACAGTGTTCCAGATTCATCGTAAGAGTATCCACCATCTCTAACCCTCCCACCAACCTGGCTTTGTGGTTCCGCAAGTTTTTTAGATGGCGGACGAAGTTCTTGCGCCATGTCCATATCTGCCTGGAAATGCCGCTGCATTCGGTTATCCGCCAGTTCCGACAACTGCCCTCTAATCTGTTCCTGTCTGTGCTCGATTTTAGCGGCACTTTCCCGTGAAAGTTTAAGCAAAATGTCACTCACATCGTCAGCTTTCTTATCACTTTCGAGTATCAGCTCATCGGCCTCTTTGCCGTGAATTTCAGTTCCGCCTACGTCGGACTTCTTGTCCTCTAAGAAATCCTTCTGCATTTCCAGTTCCTTTTGCTGCTGCTCTGAGAGCTCCAGCTCCTTCTTCAGCCGGGCCATCTGCCGGCGTTCGTTCTCGCTGACGAATTTCGGCTTTCCCAGCAGGGGGGCGTTGCGTTTCCCTTCAGCCATACCAGGGTTTGAAGCTGAAGCATTAAGAAAAATGTTCATATCCTGGCGGGCCTGTTCCTGCTGCCCCAGGACAAATGCGGTATTACCCCCTATGAT
>CAZWKM010000441.1:0-1811 GCA_964634165.1 uncultured Pirellulales bacterium
ACACAAAGGTATCTAACTGTAAACAAAGAAGTTATCATTTATTCAGCAAGCCCTATTTAGAAGTCTATCATATGCGGTGAATACTGTCAAAGTAATTTTTGCTCATCATCAGGTTGGACGAAGCTACCTTCCTCTTACAGTATTCCAGAGCAAAACCTGGAGACGTTGGCAGAATGCAAAGCCGGTGCGTTTGCACAGTTCTGCTACCATCGGCGATTTGGCTAAAAGCTCGTCCCTTGTCGCTGCCTGCGGCATTAGCATCACCTTTTCCAAATCGACGTTTCCCAGTTTTTCTATTGTCTCTACTATCTCCGCCAGATCAGCCTGGCTATCCATGACAAACTTCAGTTGATACTCATAATTATCAATCAGCTCGCGCAAGACGGCCATATCCAATCTCAAATCCTCGTGAATTGCTGCAAGTTCCGGGGCGTCCGGCGTAGAGTTGCTCAATTTCGGGCTGATACTCATCAAATCACAGGGCAGAGCCGGTATAAACGCAATCCCTGCTGTTTCAATTGTTATATGTTTACCAGACGCTTTTAGCTTTTGCACTAATTGCGGCAAATCCGGATTTATCATCGGCTCACCGCCGGTTATTACAACGAATTTGCTCCGGGCTTGTCGAACGGTCTGGACGATTTTCTCGATACTGTAGTCCCACCCTGCTGTTTCGTCCCAGGCATATTTTGTATCGCACCAACGGCAGCGCAAGGGACAGCCGGCAAGACGCACGAACATACTTGGGATACCAGCCAAAAATCCCTCGCCCTGCAAAGAATAAAAAAACTCGTTTACGCGCATCTTACGCTTCTAATAAGATGGATTCCCGCTTTCGCGGGAATGACAAACTGTTCGCACCTACTACGTCACGTACTCTATGGGGTCTTTTAGTCCTGCTTGGGCAAAGCCCTTTAATCTTAATCTGCAGGAGTCGCACCTGCCGCAGCTTCTTCCCTGCTCATCCGGGTCGTAGCAACTGTGCGTCAGAGAATAATCCACTTTGAGCTTGCTGCCGGTAAGGATAATCTGGGCCTTTGTCATATTTATAATCGGAGTATGAATACGGTATTGGCCTTTGCCGGTTGCGGCGGCAGCGGTGGCAAGGTTGGCAGTTTTCTCAAAGGCGGCTATAAATTCGGCCCGGCAGTCGGGATAGCCGCTGTAGTCGGTCGTATTGACGCCGATGAAGATATCAAACGCACCGAGCACTTCGGCCCAGGCAAGTGCATAACTTAAAAATATTGTGTTGCGGGCAGGCACATAGGTTGGCGGAATTTGAGCCGGATTGCCTAAATCGGCTCTATCCTTCGGCACTTCAATGGCTACATCAGTTAGGGCTGAGCCACCAAACGCGGCTAAATCAATGTCGATGTAGCGAAACTCAATTGCCCCCAGAGACTCAGCAGCTTTCTTTGCAGCCTCGATTTCCTGCTGATGCCGCTGGCCATACCTGAAAGTGGCGGCATAGCACCGGAAGCCCTCGCTGCGGGCAATGGCCAGAGTTGTAGCCGAATCAAGGCCGCCACTTAGTAAAACGACTGCTTTTTTATTCTTTTCCAACATTTTTCCTTAGTCTTGTCAAGGTTATCAATATTTATTATATTAGTTTAGCGGAATTTTTCCGAGGTTCAATAAAATGAATAAAAAGCCCGAACTGGAGTTGTTCGATAATCCTCGTCCCGAGCGAGACTATTGTTTAACAATCAGATGTCCTGAATTTACCAGTGTTTGTCCTCGAACGGGCCAGCCGGATTTCGGCGAGATTATCATCGAATACTGTCCCGACAAATTATGCATCGAGCTAAAGA
>CAZWKM010000442.1:0-1804 GCA_964634165.1 uncultured Pirellulales bacterium
CGACTGCGCAGAAATCACAACGCAGAATAGAATTCCGAAAGAAATTTGGGGATAAATATTGGGGGCAAATGGAGATTGCCACATTTGTGTAAGCTCCTGTCTAAACGGGAATTAGGCCATTTTTGAGCAGGTCCTATAATAAAATTTTAATAAAATTTTAAAAAAAGTGGTTTTGTGTGTTGACTTGGTGGTAAGAAGTGGTATGATTTCCCATTGTTAATATAATAAGTGGGACAAATACCATGCTTTTATTAACAGGCGAATATCAGCACGTAGTCGATGGGAAAAGCAGAGTTCTCATCTCAAACAAGCTGCGAAGCCAAATCGATGCCGATGAGCACGGCAGCAATTTCTACCTTGTGCTCGGCGCCAACGGCATACTTTGTCTGTATCCTGAAAAATATTTCGAGCGGGTAGTGCTTGCGGTCGCACCGAGGGCGACCGCACCAGATGAGGCGGTGGCGTTCGAGCGAATAAGCTTTGCCCTGGCCAGTAAGGTCGAGCTGGACGCCCAGGGGCGATTGCTCTTGAATGAAAGGTTGCGAAAAAGAGCGGGATTGAAAGACCGTATTACGTTAGTTGGCGTCAGAGACCATATCGAGTTGTGGAACAACGAGAACTGGGAGCAATATCTCGCGGACCATATGGCCCAATACCAGAAACAGATGTCGCAGGCACGGCTGGTTGTTTTGCAAGAGCAGAATGAAGAACTTTAATTTTCGGAGTGCAGGAAAAATGATTGAAGGCGATTCGAACCATTGTCAGATTGTAGAGAAAAGTCTCGTTGGTAAAAGGGCGGTTGACGAACAGACCTTTGCCTCGCTGGCAATTCTTACCGAGCGGCTGGAACGGTTGAAAAATCTGGATAAGATTTTTGGCGACGTTGAATTTTCGTCCGCTGTTCAAAAACTTAAAGGTCAGAAAAACGCAGTAGCCGTAGGATAAAATTAGCGTACGGCAGATAGAAAAAGAAACTAAATGTTATATTGGGTTTGCTGATAAAGGAGTGAATAGTTCGGCCGTAGAACATATTCCGGTTCTTGCAGGGACGTTAGCCGAGCAGATAAGCTTACCGCAGGATGGGGTGATGGTCGATGTGACCATTGGACATGGAGGTCATAGTTTCCTGTTCGGAAGAACCTTGGGCCCCGAGGGAGTTATCGTTGGTCTTGACGTTGATAAAAATGCTATCCGAAGGGCCCATTTTATATTAAAGGACCTTGCCTGCAGGGTTATTTTAATTTGTGCTAATTTTTCTCAAATCAGCGAGCTTGTCCGCAAGGAGGGGATAGAAAGGGTTGATTTTATATTGGCGGATTTGGGCGTCTGCTCGGCACACTTGGCGGATGTCAGGATGGGGCTTAGTTTCCAGACGGACATGCCGCTGGATATGAGAATTGACCAAAGATTAAAGACCACCGCTGCCGATATAGTTAATAAAGGGGACGAAAAATCGCTGGCTGATTTGATTTATAAGTTCGGTGAGGACAGAGGCGCCCGGCGGATTGCACGTTTTATTGTTCGGGAGCGCGGGAGCCGTCCGATAACCACAACCGGGCAACTGGCAGCAATAGTCTGCAAGGCATTAGGACGGCCGGGACGAAAACGAAGGAGCAGAATACACCCGGCGACCAGAACTTTTCAGGCGCTGAGAATCGCAGTCAATAACGAGCTGGAGAATTTGGGGAAGCTGCTTGCTTCAGCTCCGGAGCTGCTGAGCAAAAACGGCCGTATAGCCGTCATTAGCTTTCACAGCCTGGAAGATAGATTGGTTAAGAATAATTTCAAGCAAAATGAAAGCGAG
>CAZWKM010000443.1:0-1801 GCA_964634165.1 uncultured Pirellulales bacterium
GGCTGTGAAATAGTTTTGCCGGTTGACAATGTAGCTGCCGACGAATTCAAAGCCGATGCTGAGAATAAAGTGGTGGCAGGTAATATTGAAGCTGAGTGGCAGGGTGTGGATATTGGGCCGGCAACACGGAAGCTCTTTGCGGAGAAACTTTCTGGTGCACGGACGATTGTCTGGAACGGCCCGATGGGTGTCTTTGAGCTGCCGCCTTTTGATGAGGGGACGAAGGCAGTGGCCCTGGCTGTTGCCGAGGCCACGAGCAAAGGGGCACGCAGCATAATCGGCGGCGGTGACAGTGCAAGTGCGGTAGAGAAGCTTGGTCTGGCAGAGAGAATAAGCCATATTTCTACGGGCGGCGGGGCTTCACTTGAATTTTTAGAAGGTAAGAAATTCAAGTGCCTTGAAATCCTCGATGAGAAATAGAGTTCACAGTTCGTAGTCAAGAATATAAACCGGTATCTAATCAATAATCAATACGGATGGTCTTATGTCTGATTTACGGCTGCCCAAAGCAGGGACAATTGAAGTTGCACCATCGATATTGGATGCTGATTTCGCCAGATTAGCCGACGAGATAGCTGCGATTGAGTCGGCTGGTGTGAGGATGGTGCATCTGGACGTTATGGATGGTCACTTTGTTCCGAATATTACAATCGGGCCGCCGGTGATTGCCAAGCTTCGCAAGTGCAGCGGGCTGGTTTTCGACAGTCATCTGATGATAAGCGAGCCGGCTAAATACGCTGAGCGTTTTGCCGAGGCCGGCGCCGACCATATAACATTTCATATTGAAGCGGCTGAGAGAAGTGACAAGCTCATTGACAGACTGCACGAGCTTGGTGTTACGGCGGGGATATGCCTGAATCCGGAGACCCCTGTTGAGGCGATAGAAAAGATTGCGCCGCTTTGTGATATGGTTCTGGTAATGACGGTCCGTCCGGGTTTTGGGGGGCAGAAGTTTATGCCGGAGGCGGCGAAAAAGATTGCTCGAATAAGAGAAATTGTCGGCCCTGATATTCGCATCGAAGTTGATGGCGGGATAGACTCACAGACCACGCCGATTGTCGTTTCCTACGGCGCTGATACGCTTGTAGTGGGCAAGGCAATATTTTCAAAATCCGACCGTATTGCTGCCATAAAGGCCATTCGCCAGGCTGCCGGGTAATCAGGGTATCAGGTTATCGGGTTATCAGGGTATCAGGGTATCAAATGGCCTGATTCCCCTGGCTTCTGGATGCCGTATTTTTCTTTCCGTCTGAGAAGTTATCGGACAAATCAGTAATTTTCCGCTTTTCCACGTATTTTTGGACGCGTGGGCTGTGGTGGGCTTCGAGGCCGCAACAGTCAGGCCCAAATATTCAGGGAATTTCGATTTCTAACCGCTTTAGGGGGTATCATCGTTCTCGGTGCGTGTAAACTTATTGATTATCTTCCTAATTTGACCCGGTATTTTGTGCAAGATATTGCTGAAAAACGACTTATTTGAAAAAAGGAAATTATGTACCTGACTCTGATAGCCGATAAGCCGACAAGCTAATAAAAAGTGTGGGCTGCGAAACCATTCGTGTTAAATAGAAAGTAAAAAGTAGTCAGAATAGTTAAGGAAACAAGTTTGTAGGACAAAGTTCAATAGGGAGGTATAAAAATGGCAAAAAGATCAGTTAAAACCAGGAAAACGGCGACAAAAAAGAGTGCTGCGCCGAAGGCCAAGGCAGCCAGAAAGAGTGCCCCTCGGAAACGCGCGACAGCCAAGAGACGCGCAAGGCCGAAAGCCAAGGCAACCACAAAGAGTGCCACTCCGAAACGC
>CAZWKM010000444.1:0-1800 GCA_964634165.1 uncultured Pirellulales bacterium
ATAAGGCAAAAAAAAGTGTTGACCGGCTCCGGTTCATAGGATTTCGCAGATTTCACGGAGAAATAGTAAATATCGCAGATCCGGCCTTCCTTGGACGGAGTGGTTTGTGAATCGTCCCTCATCTATCGTCCCTCGTCACCGGCAGTGGCCAGTTCTTCGACTGCGTACGGGCCGTCTTCAGGTATCTTTCAATTTTAGCCACGATTTTCGGATGACGGTCGGCGACGTTGTGTTTCTCCCCGATGTCGCTCTTCAGGTTATAAAGCTCTAATGGTCCGTTTGGGTTCTTGGCCACATTGAGCCGAACGGCCTTGAAGTCGCCCATGCGCACGGCCTGCTTCTTGCCCTGCTCGTGAAATTCCCAGTAAAGAAACTCGTGCTTCTTCTGCCTGGCGGCCTGGTCCGTCAGTGTTGGAACCATAGAGATGCCGTCAATGCCGTCCGGGGTCTTTACACCGGCCAGCTCGGTACAGGTAGGCAGGAAATCCCAGAACGCAGAGATATGGTCGCTGACCGAACCCGCTTTGATTTTGCCAGGCCAGCGGGCGAGCGTCGGCACACGAATACCGCCCTCGTACAAGTCACGTTTAATGCCGCGTAATGGCCCATTACTATCATTGAAGTCCGGATTGTTTCCGCCCTCGCGGTGCGGGCCGTTGTCGCTCGAGAACATCACCAGCGTATTCTCATCCAGCCCAAGCTCCTTGAGTTTCGCAAACAATTTGCCGATGTCCCTGTCCATCCGCGTTATCATTGCGGCGTGGCCCTTCTGCGGCTCGGGCCAGTCTTTGTCGGCGTACAGCTCGAGCGAGGGCACCTCCATTCCTTTGCGCCCGGCCTCGTTGTTGGCGTGCGGAATCGTGCAAGCAAGGTAAAGGAAAAACGGCTTGTTCCTGTTTTTCTCAACGAAAGCCAGCGACTCCTTAGCGAACAGGTCGTGGGAGTAGGTTACCTGTTGGACTGACCGGCCCCAACCGCCCGGCTCCGGCCTGGCAAGCTTGTTGCCCTTGAGGGTAATCTTGTCCTGATTTCTCCAGAGAAACTCAGGATAATAGTTGTGGGCGTGCCTCTGGTTGAGATACCCGAACCAGTAGTCGAAGCCCTTTTTGTTCGGTATGCCCGTGCTGCCGGCCTCGCCCAGCCCCCACTTGCCGACGATGCCGGTGGTGTACCCCGCCCTCTTGAGCAGCTCGGCTATGGTAACGTCCGACGGCCGAAGCGGCACCCGCGCATTACCGCGGACCAGGCAATGTCCGCTGTGCAGCCCCGTCATCAGAACGCATCGCGACGGCGCACAGACCGTGCTGCCGGCGTAGTGGTCGGTAAAGCGCATCCCCTCTTTAGCCATCCGGTCCAGATTCGGCGTCGCAATCTCCCGCTGCCCGTAGCAGCCCAGGTCACCATAGCCGAGGTCGTCGGCCAGGATAAAGATAATGTTGGGCCGCCCCCGCTCTTGTCTTCGACGAGAAGATGCGGGGGCAAACAGTTCTGAAGCACTCGCGCATCCCGCCAGCGTCACCGATGCCGCACCTAAGCCTGCGCTTTTCAGAAAATCGCGTCGTTTCATCCCGTTAGAAATCTCTCTTTCTGTAGAATGTTCCACACTCGTAGAATTTCTAATCCGGCAAAATGCCGGATTTAGCATATCACTGCTCGCCCCGTTAGAGCCTTTGTCCTTCGGGCCTCTAACGGGGCTCGTTTTAGAATTTCTAACGGGATTCATAATACTATCCTTTCATTACAGGTTTTTTCTATCTTCTCTTATTCTTTCCAGGTCGCGCGGCGATATAGCACTTTCTT
>CAZWKM010000445.1:0-1782 GCA_964634165.1 uncultured Pirellulales bacterium
CCGATTCCTCCAGCACCTGCCGAACTACCGCAGCGTTCTTGACGTAGTGCGAACCGGTGCCGTCGAGTAGTTGGTGAATGAAGACGATAGCGCCTCGGCGTGCGGCGATGAGGTCCTGCTTGAGCCAGTTTAGCTCTGCGGGCGGGACGTTGGCGTCCGTCCAGTCAAAATTGCCGTGGTCGTAGTCGGTGCCGTCGGCTTTGTAGTTGGCATCGAGAATGACAAAGTGCACGCCGTTGAAATCGAACGAATAATAGCTTTTCGCCGGGTCTATATCGGTATTTTCTACATTAGTTAGAAATTGTTCTTTTGAGATACTGTCTTCGTCGTGATTGCCGAGGACGTGGTAGGTTGGGCCGTTGAACTGCTGGAATATTTTCTCGACGGCCTGCAGGTAGGAAATGGTCCTTTGTTCGACAGGGGGATTGTCCTGGTCTTTGAAATCGCCGAGCTCGATGAGAAAATCAACTTTTTGAGCGTTCATCAGTTCCACACACTCTGTTAGTTTATCAAGCGAGTGGCGGTAGTATCGTGAGCCGATAGTATCGGCGTCGGCGTAGTGGCTGTCGGTAACGATGCCGAATCGTGCGGTGCCTTGCCTGCGGCCGAGGGTGGTCTGCAGACTACAGGAAAGCGGTGCAACGGCCAGGCCGGTGAGTGAAACCGCAGATGCCTTCAAAAAAACCCGGCGGGTGATTACCTTCTCCGCAATGCCCCGGTCGATTGAACAGGACCGGTTGTTCCGGCAATTAGCGCCCATTGCTTCGTCCTTTTGCGAAAAGTGGTTGAAAGTTTGTCAATCGGGAGGTTTTATGAGTTCCTCGATTTTTGGCAGGTCTTTGAGTGCATTCAGGCCGAAGACTTCCAAAAACTTCTTTGTTGTTCCGTATAACATCGGCCTGCCTAAAACTTCTGCCCGGCCTACAATCTTGACCAATCCTTTATACATAAGACTTCGAGTTATCTCGCCGACCGCAACGCCCCTGATGGCCTCGATGTCGGCCCGGATAACCGGCTGTTTGTACGCAATTATCGCAAGCGTCTCCAGGGCCGCGGGGCTCAGTTTGCTGTCGCTGCGGACGCGAAGTAGTTTTTTGAGCCAGTGATTGTAGGGACTCAAGGTAAGCATTTGATAGCCGCCGGCAATTTGCTCTATTCTAAAGGCGTTATTGTTGGCCTGGTATTTGTCGTTTAGGTTTTTGATATGCGTGCGGATTTGTTTTACGCCTGTCCCAACAATATCAGCCAGCCGCTCCGCCGAGAGTGGCTCATCGCTGGCAAATAAAACCGCTTCTGTGACCGACTCAACCGTCGGCTCAACTTCGTTGTTCTCGCCACGCTCCTTGTCATTCCCGCCACGCTCCTTGTCATTCCCGCGAAAGCGGGAATCCAGGTCGTCCTTCGATAAATCAGCTTGTTCCTCATCTGATGTTCGACATTCGACATTGGGCATTCGGTGTTCGATATTTGTCTTTTCATCTTCTGTCATAGGTTTTTCCACTTAAACGGGTCTGCATCTTTTCTGCTTATTCTAATTGTTACTTGTTTGATTTGCTTTTGCAACTGTTTTGCTAATTTGCTTAGTATGAACCGTTCCGAGATGGTGTGGCTCAGGCAGATGCAGGTCAGGTTAGCTTCTTGTGCAGCTAATGCGTGATGATGTTTCAGTTCGCCGGTCAGGTACAAATCGCATTTAGCAGCGATGACCGAATTGATAATCTTACCGCACGAGCCGGCGCAGACCGCCGCTGTTTTTACCAGTCGTTTTTCATCGCCGACTAT
>CAZWKM010000446.1:0-1776 GCA_964634165.1 uncultured Pirellulales bacterium
TTGCCCCATTAGCGACCAGTTGCGCTGCAGGTCCTGCGGTTCCTCGGCAGGAATATCATAGCGGGTAAAATCAATCACCTTCTCTGGCGTATTCTTCTGCCAGTCGCGTAGCAATGCCAGCCGGAACTGCTTATTCATAAACCAGCGAATCTCCAGATTCGCATGACTGCCGCCAATCCCTGTTCCGCGCTCAACAAAACGATAATTCATGTCGCCATTATTTTCATATTGTTTCCGCCACATCTCGCCAAAATCACCCAACAACGGACATTCAGCATCCGGCCAGCGGGTACGGATATTCTCCACCCACCGGGTCAACACATCGAGATGGCGAGTTTGCGGCACCAGCGAGATTTCCCACATGTTGGTTACCCAGGCCCAGTTATTCAGCTCAAAGCCCTTGTCAAAATGTACCGCCGTACACTCGGTCATTTGCTCGAGTCCCTTTTCCGGGCCATGCCAACCGATGGTCTCAATTGGCCCAACTCCCATACGACTGTTATAGGCGTCTTTGCCTTTTCCCCATTTCAGCCCTTCCCGCATTCCGCAGAGAAAATCGATCGTCCAGCCGTCCAGGTTTACACAATCGATAAAATCCGTCACCTTCTGGGCCGGTTTGCAAAAATGTTCTTTGGATGGGTAATAGGGATAGCAGATAGACCCATCACCGTCACCGTTATCAATAGCGTACTGACTCCAAATGTTACCCTGACATACGTGAATCCCTTCCTGCTCCGCCAGATATTGCTGATTGGCCGAAGACAGAAAACCTGCGATCAGGCATTTCGAGCGGAAATTTCCACCCATCATTTTACTGACTAATTCCAGACCTTCATGAATGTCCCGGTTGACCTGTTCACGAGTGTTGTACATGTTGGCGAAAAAAGCCCCCGGGATAAAAGTGACGTCATCTCCGTACTTGTCATGGAACTGGCGGACTAAATTACGTGCCGCTTTATAATTATCACGCTGGTCGTGAAGAGACCGCCAACTCATGGCCCATGTCATGCGCGCTTTGGGCCAGCCGTCCGTCAAGGCCTGGCGCAGTGCTTTGATGTTTTCCGGCGTATGGCGATCATACTCATCGAAGCCGGCGTTGCGCGTACGAGTAACTTCTATCTGATTAACGCGAATACAAGAATTGAATGTCAGGATTCGTTTGCCATCAAGCGGCCTACGACTTACGGGCCTCATCGCATTTTCTATACAACCACCAGCCCCGACTATTAAAGCGCCTGTGCCGGCCGCAGCAAGCTTGAGGAAATCTCTTCTTTGAATTATTTTTGAACTTCTCTTTCTCATGCTGTGTCATCTCCGCTTTGCCGCATCAAGACAGAATTCTTAATCGTATATCTTTTCTTACCCTCTATCATTTCCCTGTAATATTGAACAATTCGCATTCGAACTAAAAATCTTACCATGAATCGATCATCTCTACTGCTGTTAATAGCCAAGTTTACCCCAGACGTCCCTCTGGACCCAACGCAGGTCCTCGTTGTCCGGATGCTCCTCATGATAACCGGCACCTGACGGGCTTTCCAGCACTTTTTGTGCAATCTCAATGGTGCGCGGGTCCCTGTCCACCCGAAAAACCTCGTATGCCTTGTCATTAAAGAACTTACGTAAACTTGCTCCATGTGGCTAATTGTACTATTTTGGCGGCATGAATACCATAGGAAACCTTCTAACAAACCTTCGCAGTCATATCACGGTTGCCTGCCGATTCCCCAGCCTATCGTACAAAAAGGCTTTTGCCAATCCATTCGGCACCATGGG
>CAZWKM010000447.1:0-1773 GCA_964634165.1 uncultured Pirellulales bacterium
TCGGCGGAGGTAATGGTAAATTTTAGATTATCGTAATCGAAGCTCTCGCCGGTTTTGGGGACATAGCCTAAGTGCGAGAAGACAAAGCCGCCTATGGTGTCGTAGTCCTCGTCTTCCGGCAGATTCAAATCGAACTCGTCGTTCAAATCATCGACGTATGTTCTGGCGTCGGCTTCAATTGTGTTTCGGTCTATTTTCTTTATCGGTTCGGGCGGTGTTTCTTCGTATTCATCGGTTATTTCGCCCACAAGCTCCTCAATGATATCCTCTAATGTAACGATACCGGCTGTTCCGCCATATTCATCGAGCACTACGGCTATATGCAATTTTCGCGATTGAAACTCGTGGAGCAGGGTTCTGAGCGGTTTTGTTTCAGGGACAAAATAGGCGTCTCTTATTTTGTCGCGAAGTTTGAAATCCGCCGGGTTTTTGCCGATTTCGGTCAGCAGGTCCTTGGCGTAAATAAGGCCGATTATCTTGTCTATATTTTCTTCGTAGACCGGGACACGGGTATGGCCGGCGGTATTGATAGTTTCCAGAATAGTATTCAAATCGGAGTTGACCTCAACAGCTACAATATCGGTGCGAGGGGTCATAATTTCATCGGCAGCGGTATCGCTTAACTCCAATACGTTTTCAATCATCTCCTGCTCTTCTTCATCGAGTACGCCTTCGGTTCTGCGCTGCTCAAGGCCGGTCAGGAATTCTTCCTGTTTTTCTTCCTGCCGCTCTTCGGGCGTAGTTTCGGGTATGCCGGTCAGGCGTTTTACAAAGCCGTCAGTAAATTTCCAGACGTAAAGAATCGGCCAGGCGAGGATTGAAAAGAGCATCAGCAGTTTGTATGTTCGGCTCAGGATTTTTTCGCCGGCATACTTTGCCCAGGCGTGAGGTATTGCCAGGCTGAATATCGAAAATATTGCCGCTGCAATAATAAATGCGAGGAGATAATCGGTAAATTGCGGATTGCCTGTGCGTGCGGTTGCAAAAACAGCCAGCAGCAACAGCAATATGCAGCAATTGGCGATGAGCCGATATAGAGAGCATGCCAAAACCAGCTTTTCGGCGTTTTCTGCGAGACCGTCGGTAAGGTCTTCTTTGTTTGCCGCCTTGAATGCGTCCTGTAATTTGACGCGTGAAAATATTCGCAAAGCAACGGTATTGACGGAAAAGAACAGTGTACCGCCGGCGAGAAGACAAATCAACAACACCGCCCAACCAACGTAGCCCACTTTTTGAAGCCCTTTCAATATAACGTTTAGCGTATAGCATACAGCGTTTAGTTTTTTTCGCCAGAGCGGAGCCTTCGCATCCTGCTTCGGTTTCTATCCGCTATCTGCTATCGACTATCCGCGATTTTTATTATATACCAGGCCGTAACCAAGTTGTTGTAAAATTTCGTCTTCCGTATGATGCATTTTTCCGGCCTGCTCCGGCTGTGAATCGTCGAATCCGAGGTTGTGCAGCAGGCCGTGTGTTATGTAAAGAGCCAATTCAGCTTCGCTCGAATGGCCTCGTAAATTCGCTTCTTTGACGGCGATCTCGGCGTTGACGACCAGCTCGAATGATTTAGGGGTGCCCTCGGTGTCGTTATCGGATAAGTCGAAACTCAAACAATCGGCGGCAGATTTGCGATTCAGAAACTGCTTGTTTATTTTGCAGATTTCGGCGTCGTCAACTATCGCGATACTAATCTCGTATCTCGTACCTCGCACCTCGTTTCTCGTAAAACGATTGCAGACGGCCTTGACTAATTCTTCGAGCTTAGGGAGACAG
>CAZWKM010000448.1:0-1764 GCA_964634165.1 uncultured Pirellulales bacterium
CCCAATCAAACTCGAAGCGAATTTATCCCTAAGGGAGCGGAGATCCCTACGGGTGGGCTTCTCGGAATCCTCAAACCGGGGACCAATTTCAAATGCAAAAAAATATGTTTGGGGGGGGCAAAATATTTGACAATTACCAATATGGGTGCTAATTTGAAGCTCAGAGAAAATTAACCGCGGAGGGCACAGAAAAAGAAAATTAAAGTTGAAACTCGGCGGTAAGAAAGTAAAATTATATGGTGATTTGGTTATTTTTAGATAAGGACCTTTTTTTGGAGATGGAAAAATGGAATTTAACATCAATTTAGCAAAAGACAAGGAGCAAACGACGTTCGGCAAAAACACTTCAGTTGTCTTCATTATCGTTATTTTAACAGTTTTGGCATCCGCAGGTTCCGGGCGGGAAGCTGCCAGGCCACCTAAAAGAGCTGCTTCAGCCGGCGGCGCAAAAGACCTATCTTTTCCTTATGTTGCCGAGATAACGGGCGATAACGTCAATATTCGTTCCGGTCGGGGCACGAATTATTACGGCTGCGGCAAGCTAAATAAAGGTGACAGAGTAAAAGTGGTCAACCACCTATTAGGCTGGTCCTGCATTGTCCCGCCCGCCGGCAGTTTCTCCTGGATTTCAACACAGTATATTGGCATTGACCCGGATAAGCCTACGGTTGGTATTGTTACCGGCGACGGTGTTCAAGTCTATGCGGGCTCGGATTTGATAAAGCCAATGCACTCTACGACTAAGCAGCCAAAGCTCAACTGGGGCGATAAAGTAAAGCTGCTGGGCGAAGTGAAGGACAATTATCACAAAATTGCTCCGCCGGCTGGTGCCTACCTCTGGGTAAGCACCCAATATACAAAGGCCCTGGGCCCGGTTGGAGAGGTAGGGCCAACTGTTGTTGCCCCTACCCCTGATACTACGGTCGGCCCCCGCGTGACTATTCCCACGGATATTTCCGCTGAGGCCGCGCTCAAAAAATATAAGGCTCTGGAAGCGCTAATCGAGGCCGAGCGAGTCAAACCAATAGCTCAGCAGGATTATGAAAATATAAAGAAAACGCTCGCTGAAATTGTCGGCAGCAAAAAGGCCGGCAAGGCTGCACGCTATTCGGAGTTTGCGCTAAAGCTGGTGGAGCGTTATGAATTAGCTTTCAAAGTAGAGAAAGCCGTTCGACTTCAGGATGCAGAGTTGCAGCGGATTCTGGTGGGGATAGATAAAGCCCGCACCATAAGGCTGGCTGAAGTTGAAAACCTTGGCAGATTTGCAGTTATAGGGCAGCTTGAAACTTCAAGCATTTACGGCTCTGAGCCGGGACTAAAACATTACCGGATAATTGACGATTCCGGCAAAACCGTTTGTTACGCTTTACCGACCGGCTCAGTCTCGAAGATGGATTTGAGCAAACTTGTAGGCCGGAAAGTCGGCCTGGTCGGAACAATCGAACCGCATCCGCAAACGGCAGGGGCCCTGGTGAGATTTACAGAAACAGTTGAGCTAAACTAATCGGCTTCTGAACTAAAGGGACCCCATTTTGGCCCGCAAAATGGGGCCCAGCACTGTCGGTAATCACTATAGTAATTCCTTGAGATGCTTGAGACTGTGCCGGGCCTGGTCGGCCAGGTAGGCGTTGCCGGTGTCCAGGTTGATACCGATAGACGGTGAGTCAACCAGATTGTACAGCCGATACAGCCCATCACGATGCGGCTGCTCGCGGCAATCTCTTCCGTTGTACTTTAGATTGCTTCGCTTCGCTCGCAATGACG
>CAZWKM010000449.1:0-1751 GCA_964634165.1 uncultured Pirellulales bacterium
AGCCTGGACAAGGACCTGATGACGTTCAACAAACAGGAACAGGAGCATATCAGACTTGCCTGGGCCAAAACGGCCAGTTCTTTCGCGCCGTTTGACGTGGACGTAACGACCATCGAGCCACATCCGAATCACCCCTATATCTGGCAAACCGTTCTCAACCAACCGGGAAGCGGCGGCAGCTCCAGCACCACGGGATACGTTCCCCTGTCAGGTCAAAAGACCGCCAAAAATGGCAGTCAAAGAACCGACGGCTATAGGTGGTGCGGGAGATGCGCGCAAGGCAGTGTGCTCACTGCGGTTATTACCCACGAATCGGGGCATGCTCACGGTGTTTCGGGGCACGAAACCTACGATGAGGATGGAAACAGGCTCGGCATCCAGACTGCAGGGATCGAGCGCGGCCCATTCACCCGGTCCGTCGGCCCCATTGGCCGATGGTACAACTGGCAGTCGGAATGGGGGCACCCCGACAGAAATCCTGCGGGTATCTACTGGGTTGTCGATGATATCAAGGTTATCACAGGTCAGATTATAAAAGGGGCCAAGACCTATACCAATCCGAATTACTCCGGCGACGGCTTCCGGCCCGATGAGCATGGCAACGATATTGCCAGCGCGACCAGGATGACCAGGAAGCAAACTTCTAAAAGATGGTTCAGCAGCGGTATTATTGAACGCATCACCGATAAGGACGTTTTTTCGTTCCGCTGGCCTGGCGGGACTGTGTGGATCGGTGTGCGGACGGCTGTTCCTACACCGTTGTTGGATGCAAGGTTTGTCCTGTATGACAGCAAGGGCGCCGTTGTTGGCATAGCCGACCCGGGGGAATCGATGCAGGCCGCACTGCAGGTCGAAAATCTGGCTGCAGGTACATACTACGTAGAGGTATCCAGTGACGGCGACTACAGCGAATTAGGCAAGTATGAAGTGACAGTATCGACATTAATGCCCGATTCACTGAACCTGCTGTCTCATCTTGAGTTGAACGGCAATTCTCTGGTGGACAGTTCCGAGCAGGGTAACAAAGTCGCATGGCACGGGTCTGCGCAGTGGGTGAAAGGGCGGGATGGCAGTTCGGCTGCGGGGTTTGACGGTTCGAACCGAATCATCATTTCGGCCGGCGGTCGAAATTTTACGCCGAATGGGCTGAGTTCACTCGGCCGGACCTTTGCATTCTGGTTCAAAGCCGACGATGTGTCCCGCACCGCCCAGCAGGTTCTCTGCAAAGACGCCAGGTCAGGTTACAAACTTTATATTGAAGACGGCAAACTCAAGGCCCATGCGATTCATAATGCGGGGCTGAGTAACTGGCGGGGCGGGATAACGCTCACTGCCGATGTGGGCCTGAAGTCACGGCAGTGGTACCACGCGGCGCTTGCTCATCGAACGACTTTTTCAGAGGTGGACGATACTATTGCGCTTTACTTGAACGGCAGGGAAGCGGCACGAGGTCCGGCTGGTCCGGTGCCGAGTACGTCACGGTTTGAGGTTGGTGGTTCTAATTTTACGGGGGCTATTGATGATGTATGGTTCTTCGGTGAAATGATTCCCGGGCATTTGATCGCTCAGATTGCGCGTCGGTCGGAATTGTCTCAACGCAAACCGACCGGCACGGCCGTAAAGACTACGGCAACTGCCAGCCACAATATGGTGAATTTGAGTTGGAAGGCGGTGAACGGTGCGACCAGCTATAAGATCCTCAGATCGGTCAACAATCAGCAATTCGAAGTGGCCGGCGAAGTGTCGTCCGG
>CAZWKM010000450.1:0-1749 GCA_964634165.1 uncultured Pirellulales bacterium
AAAGGTATCTAACTGTAAACAAAGAAGTTATCATTTATTCAGCAAGCCCTAATTAACTGGTAAATCCGGGATGAGCTATATCGGTTGCCCTGTTTTAATCGTGGCGGCAAAAACAGCTAAACCCGCAGACCCCAAAGGTCGATTTTATGTCAGGTAATATCTTTATAACAAAAGCGTCAGATTTTCTTTGACAACAGTCTTAATAAATCGATAATTGTTCGGCAAAGCTTCTTAACCAGTGTAGCAGCAACACCCGGAGGATCGATGACAAACGAAACAAATTACGACACGATATTCGGCAGAATGGCGGTAGAGCAGGGTCTCTGCACGAATGCGGAGCTGCGTCGCTCGCTTGAGGAGCTGGAATCTCGCCGTAAAATCAATCCTGTAATACTCAAGGACCTGTTGATTGACCTGGGCTATATCACGGTGACCCAGGCCGAACGGCTAAAGACAAACATAAAGGAAAGCAAGGCCGCCGCCCACCAGATTCCGGGCTATAAAATGCTCGGCAAAATCGGCGCCGGTGCAATGGCAATCGTGTATAAGGCTCGGCAGTTGAGTTTGAACCGGATAGTCGCGATAAAGGTTTTGCCGAAGCGCTTCAGCGAAAATCGAGAATACGTGGAACGCTTTTACAAGGAAGGCCAGGCCGCCGCCAAGCTCAATCACAGCAATATCGTCCAGGCCTTCGACGTCGGCGAGGCAGGGGGGTACCACTATTTCGTAATGGAATATGTTGAGGGCAAGACTTTGTACGATGATTTATCAGCGGGCAAGGTTTTTGCCGAAGACGAGGCGCTGGACATAATCATGCAGGTCGCCCGTGCACTTCTTCACGCTCATTCCTGCGGCCTCATCCACCGCGACGTCAAGCCCAAGAACATAATGATAAACATTGCCGGCGTAGCTAAACTCGCGGATATGGGTCTGGCACGTGCGACAACGGATATCAAGACGGCACAAAGCGAGGCAGGCAAAGCTTACGGCACGCCGTACTATATTGCACCTGAACAAATCCGGGGACAAATCGACATCGACGGCAGGGCCGACATCTATGGCCTCGGCGGAACGTTCTATCACATGGTGACCGGCCGGGTGCCGTTTATGGCAGAGGACCCCTCGGATGTTATGAAAAAGCATTTGAGGGAGCAGTTGATTCCGCCTGACCATATAAATACTTCGCTGTCGGCGGGGATATCTGAAGTCATTGAAATTATGATGGCCAAGCGCAAAGACGACCGCTACAAAAACGTTCAGGAGCTGCTGACGGATTTGGAGGCGGTTCGCAATGGCCGGCCGCCGCTGCGAGCGCACAAAAGATTTGATGTCTCTATACTTGAACAGCTCGAAAACGGAGAGGAAATCGAAGACGAAGAATACGTTTACAGAGAAGAGACCATTAGCCATTATCGAATTGCGGTATTGATTCTAAGTACAGTGGCGGCGGTATCCATTTTGATTATCCTTTTATTGATTTATTCCTCTCGATAAAAGCGTGCCCCCTTTTGAAATTGGGTTTGAATTGGGTTTGTTTTTTCGGACTGCGAAATCATCTTTTTTTCTGTAATCCTTTGTTATAAGTGAGTTTACATTCATTTTGGCCTTTGAAGAAATTGGGTTTGAATTGGGTTTGTTTTTATTGGCATCGTTCATAGTTTTTTGTTCATAGTTCATTGTATTAACAGCACTTGCGTTCATTTGCAATCCGCCTACGGCGGACAAGATTGGGTTTGTTTTGCATAAAAA
>CAZWKM010000451.1:0-1749 GCA_964634165.1 uncultured Pirellulales bacterium
GGCTTCATCGATAATGTTATAACTTCCGCGCTATGGCTGCAATTGGCAGTGAAAATCAGGTTTTCTTCAAAGTTGCTGTTCGCCTCACCCAGAAATGTTGCAATCCAGGAATAGTCGGCAAAAACGTTTATCAAAGGGTCACCGTCCGCAAGGTCAAACGCCTTTGTTTCAGCAAACAATCGATGCAAATCTATTGAATCTATGGAACGAATTCCATCAACACAAGTCCTGCCCGGCAAAATGCCGATATATTCGGTATGGCCAAGAACATCAATCCCGCCCAATCCGAGGCAGTTTTTCATAAACTCGGCTAACGGCAGAGTTAATATACAATCGCCAATCGCGCCCGGCTGCAATATTACTCCTCGCCGCGCCGTCCGCGATGCCTCCGCTCTCCTTTCTTTGAGCAAGTCTAAAATGTCATCGTTTGCCTGCATAATCGAAAGCCAATGCTATTAATCAGCTACTTTTTCAATCCATCCGCCACCGACAACTCTGTTGCTATTTCCTTCCTGAACGTAGAAAACAGCTAATTGCCCGGGCGTTATCGCCGCCAGGGGCTCATCGAACTCAACGAAAACACCATTGTCTTGCGGAGAAACCGTCGCAGAAGCGCCTCTGTCGTTGTAGCGTATTTTCACCTTTGCCCGGAAAGCCGACACCGGCTCACTGGTAAGCCAATTAACCCCTGTCGCCTGAAGCTGCCTCTGCGTGACTTCTTCTTTCGGGCCGAGTGTAACCGTATTACTTTCGGCATCAATTTTCACAACATAGTAGGGCTTGCCCATTGCGACTCGCAGCCCTCGCCGTTGACCGATGGTGAACCTGTGCACGCCATTATGCTCACCCAGAATATTGCCGCTGCTATCGACAATATTCCCCCTGCGGACAAGTTCCGGACACCGCCGCTCAAGCACAGCGACATAGTCGTCGTTGGGTATAAAGCATATCTCCTGGGACTCTTGTCCTTCTTCAGTGCCTAACCCGAACTTCGCTGCCATCTCTCGCGTCTGGTCTTTAGAATAGCCGCCCATCGGCAAAATAACATAAGGTAATATATCCTTATCAATCATTGACAAAACGTAAGACTGGTCTTTAGCACCATTGGCTGCCTCATAAAGCCCCGCGTTGTCACTATCTTCAATAATCCTTGCATAATGGCCGGTGGCGAGCAGCCGGGCTCCGTTACCTCGTGCGAAATCCCACAATTTCCCGAATTTAATATACCTGTTGCAGAAAACGCACGGATTGGGCGTTCGGCCTCGCTTGTACTCACTGCAAAAATAGTCAAGAATTCGCTCAAAATCGCTGCGAAGGTCCAGCACGTGAAGCTTTATACCCAATTTCCCGGCAGCTTCTTCCGCATCTGCCTGTGCGCCGCGGCTCTCGTCGCTCGTAATCATAAACACGCCTGCGCAATCGAAACCGTTCTGGAGCAGTAACGCAGCGGCGGTTGAGCTATCCACTCCACCGCTGAGTGCAACAAACACTTTTTTTCGCTCACCAACCATAGTTAATCTGTGTCTAAAGAATAAAACTGGTCAGTTTGAGTTAATTAGCAACACAGTTAAGTTTCTCTAATACATCAACGTACCATATTTGTCCGACTGGCACAATTGTTACAAGGAGGGTTTTTTTCGTCCCCCTTCTTGCTTTCGCACCTGTGCCAGCGGTTCCCTGCGGCCAAACGCAGGTGCAGGCAAGAAAGCAGGGGGACGGGTCAATATGCTGAATTTTGGCCATCTTATG
>CAZWKM010000452.1:0-1743 GCA_964634165.1 uncultured Pirellulales bacterium
GGTACATTGTTACCAGAATGAGTTTTGTGGTAAATGGAAATTTAAATCGGCGTGATTTTCTGAACACTGTGGGTCTGGCCGCGGCCTCGGTCGCTATTCAGGGATGTACAAGTGCTGCAAAGCAGCCCACGACTGACGTAAATAAATCCAAACCCAACATCGTCCTGTTTCTTGCTGACGACCAGAGCATTGACGACGTGGGCTGCTACGGCAATAATGTAATCCGCACCCCTAACATTGACCAGCTCGCCAAACAAGGTCTGCGGTTCAATCTGGCCTTTACCCCCACGGCTATGTGTTCCCCAAGCCGCTCTGCGTTGTATACCGGCCTGTATCCTCATCGAAACGGCTGTCATCCGAACCATAGTAGTATCAAGCCGGGTATAAAGACCCTGCCGCATTACCTCAAGCCCCTCGGTTATCGTGTAGCTCTTGCGGGCAAAACCCATATAAAACCCAGGGGACAATTCCCCTTTGAGTATATGGGGTTAAAGGATGAGCGAATTGAAAAGTTTATGACGCTTGCAAAGGACAAGCCCTTCTGCCTCGTGGTCGCCTCGCACGAGCCGCACGGACCGCACAAACAAGGCGGGTACAAGCCGGACCAAATACCGGTGCCGCCATACAAGGTCGACACTCCACAAACGCGGCAGCAGCTCGCCAATTACTACACTGACATCGACCTGCTGGACAAGGAGGTAGGAGAGATTCTCGGCCTGTTGAAAAAACATAACCTTGAGCAGAGCACGCTTTTTGTTTACGCTTCGGACCACGGCTATAGCATCTTCGCGAAGTGGTCCTGCTACGATGCGGGCCTCCACGTGCCCTTTATCATTCGCTGGCCCGGCAAGGTCAAAGCCGGCACCGCAACAGACGCTATGGTCAGCTTTGTAGATGTGCTTCCGACCTTTATCGAGGCCGCCGGAGGTAAACCGCCAGGGGACATCGACGGGCGCAGCTTCCTGCCTGTCCTGCTCGGGCGAAAGAAAAAATATCACGATGCGATTTTCGGTGCCCACACAACGCGCGGCATCATTTTCGGCAGGGCCTACCCCATCCGCTCAGTGCGGACCCGCACACACCAATACATCCGCAATCTCAACTCTGAGGGTATGTTCCAGTGTGTCAGTACCCACGGCCGTAACTACAAGGAAATTAGTGATGGTGTATGGGGCTCGTGGAAGAAAAAGGCCAAGACCGATGCCTTCGCCGCCGAGCGTGTGAGGGTGTATCAGCATCGCCCCGCTGAAGAACTGTACGACCTTACAAAAGACCCGCACGAGCTGAAGAACATTGCGGCTGACCCCGCCCAACAGAAACTGCTCACATCGCTCAGAAAAAAGCTGGACGCCTGGATGAAGCAGCAGGGCGACGGTGGAATGAAAGCCGAGATGGCGGTGCCTCTGCATAAGAGCCGCATAGTTAGGAAACGAAATAAGAGAAAATGACCGCCGTTTTGATATTAATCAGGAGAGAAAAATATGAGTACACTTAGTTACACACGTCGGGGCTTTCTAAAAACGATAGGCCTGGGGGCGGCATCGCTGGTGCTGCCGAGTTGTGCAGGTGCTTCCGGGAGATTCTCTGGGAAGAAAACTGCCGACAGACCGAACATCATCTTCATTATGGCCGATGATATGGGTTATGGTGACCTGGGATGTTACAACAGGGATTCGAAGATTCCCACACCGAATATGGACCGGTTAGCAAAGGAAGGTATTCGCTTCACAGATGCTCATTCGC
>CAZWKM010000453.1:0-1742 GCA_964634165.1 uncultured Pirellulales bacterium
TGTTTTCCCTTGCTCTTTCTTCATCTCTGCTGTCCATAATGCAAAACATTGCTGAACCACTTCCGCTCAGGCACAAGGGCCCTATACCTAACGCTTCAATTTTAGCTTTCAGCTCAGCAAGCTCTTTATATAAACTAAAACAGCTTGTTTCGAGCATATTTGCGCACTTTTTCGATACTAAATCAATCCTGTTTTCTTGGATATAGCCGTTTATTCGAGTATTGAGCTTTTCGTAGAGAGGCCGATTATGCCTGTAATTGGCGTAAACCTTTTTTGTAGAGACACTTACATCTGGAAGTATTAACAGGGCCGAAAAGTTAAATTTTTTCGCTAATTTTTTTATTTTTTCGCCTTTTCCGGTGCAAAATGCCAATGGCCCATCCAGAAAGAAGGTTACATCGCTGCCCAATCGCTTTGCCAATTTCGCAAGCTGACGATTGGGTAAGCCGAACTCCATGTATTGGTTGAGCCCTATAAGGGTTGCGGCTGCGTCGCTGCTGGCCGAGCCGAGGCCCGAGCCGGCGGGGATATTTTTCGTCAGGGTGATTTTGATACCTGCTTCCGCAGGTATGACATTTTGTGAGCCGCAACTATTCATCAGTAGTTTAGCGGCCTGGTAGATGAGGTTATCTTCTCCTGGCGGTGCCCACTCTGGGCCTTGACAGACAAGCTCGATGCCGGCTTTTTGGCCTGGTTCGATGAGGATTTCGTCGTACCAGTCCACTTTGGCCATTACCGTTTCTATTTCGTGGAAACCATCTGGTCGCTTGCCGGCTATTAAGAGACTTAGGTTGATTTTAGCGGGAGCCCGCACCAATAATCCATCGCCGACAGCGGTGATTTGTTCTTTACCAACCATAGTTATCCGAGTTGCATTAGTAATGTTTGTTGACATTATAACAGGTTGCCTTTATTTTTAATACAAAAATTATAGTTGGTGACAGAATGAATCATATTGCCGGGGAACCACAGCAAAGCAGACCTGTTGCCTGGTGGCGATTGCACAGACGATTGTACAACTGGGTCGTTCACTGGGCTGATACGCGTTTCGGCATCGTGGCGCTTATTGTGCTTGCTTTGACCGAGCCGATATGTGTGCCGATTCCGGCGGATATTATGGTCGTGGGGCTTTGCCTCGGTAAGCCGAGGCGTTCATTGAGATACGGCCTGACCTGTGCATTCTTTTCTGTTCTTGGGGGAACAATTGCTTTTTCTCTTGGCTTAGCTATCGGGCCTGAAAGGGTGGTGGATTTATTCGGCACCATTGGCCTTGGCGCAAAAGCCCAGTTTGCTCTCGACCTTTATAGCAAATATGACTTCTGGGCCATCGCCATTTCGGCCCTGACGCCGGTGCCTTATATGATTTTCAGTTGGGTGGGCGGAATGGCCGAAGTTTCACTGCTGAAATTCGTGGGTATAAGCGTTATTTTTCGAACAATGCGATTTGGCAGCGAGGCGTTACTTTTCTATTTTCTTGGTGAGCGTGCCCGCCGGTTGATAGAGAAATACTTTAATCTTGCCACGATTGCCGTTATCATATTGTTGGCTGTTGTGGTTTATGTGATAAGATGGCTGGGGCATATATTTGGCGGCTGAAAAATGAACGACGCCCAAAAACAAACACTTCTGGCGGTCGCCCGTGATACCGTTGAGGCGGTTATCAATCGCCGGGCAGTTCAGAAGCCCGAATCGGACGACCCTGAGCTGAATGCCCCGTGCGGCTGCTTTGTAACATTGAAGAA
>CAZWKM010000454.1:0-1736 GCA_964634165.1 uncultured Pirellulales bacterium
CACGGCTGGGTTACTTACAGCAACGGCGCTAAAACCAGCGAGCTTGGCATTCCAGCCGATTTGATTGAAAAGCACGGAGCTGTCAGCGACCGGGTCGCCCAGGCTATGGCTCAGTGTGCCAGAAAAAGGGCTGGAGCGGCTTTCGCAATCGGTATAACCGGCATAGCCGGCCCCACCGGCGGCAGCAAACAAAAACCCGTCGGCCTGGTATATATTAGCGTAGATTCCGATAACGGCTGTGAAACCAAACGCTTTATTTTTTCGCACGGTAGAGACTTCATCCGCTTTCAAGCGGCACAAACAGCTCTGAATATGCTCCGATTAAAATTGTAGGGTTGACTAACCACCTTAATAATGCTATAATCAGGTTTACAGGGGTTAGCAAAATACGCGGTAAATATGGCTAAAAAACGCAGACATTTAGGCGAAATACTTTACAAAGCCGGGCTCGTAGAAAAACAGGCGCTCATCAACGCCATTAAGGCTTCAAAAACCAACAATAAACGGCTCGGCCAGATATTGCTCGACCTCGGCCTGCTGGACGAAGAAACTCTAACAAAGGCAATCGCAAAGCAATTTGGGTTAGAATACGTCAACTTGGCTCAAACCCCCATTCCGTCTGACGCAGTAAAGCTTGTACCCGAAGACCTTATAAAAAGGCATAATATCCTGCCGCTCGGTATGAATAACGGCAGATTAAAACTGATTATCAGCGACCCGTTGGACCTCGATACGATGGATGCGATTCGGTTTCGCTTGAATACCGAGCTGGACTGCTGTCTTGCGAACCCTTCGAAAATTCGCTCCTACATCAAAGATTCGTTTGATAAAGCAAAAAGGGAAGAAGATGATAGGCTAAAACACAGTATTGACGCAACCGCCGCCGAACTTACCGAGGCCGGTCACGAGCTGCAGGCAGAAGCCCTTCGGGCCGAAGCTGCAGGCGGCGCTGACGACGGGCCCATTGTCAGACTGGCAAATCTCATAATAGATAATGCCTGCTATATGCGGGCCAGCGATATCCATATCGAGCCAATGGCCGATAGGGTACGAATAAGATACCGGGTTGATGGCGTCTGTTTGGAAAAAGACAACATCCCGAAGAATATGCAGGCACCGCTCACTACCCGTATGAAAATTCTATCCGGTATGGACATTGCCGAAAAGAGATTGCCGCAAGACGGCCGAATTAAGCGCACAGTTGGAGGCCAGGACATCGATTTTCGTGTTTCGGCTCTGCCGGGCAATCACGGCGAAAGTATAGTGTTGCGAATTTTACGCCCCGATGCCGTCAACATCGGTATCCAATCACTGGGTTTTGAGCAGGATGATTATGAACATTTTCAGCGCATAATCAAAAGGCCCAACGGAATCTTTCTGGTTACAGGCCCCACCGGCAGCGGTAAAACTACAACCCTCTATGCCGCTTTGCAGGCACTTAACACGCCGGACAAGAAAATTATTACCGCTGAGGACCCTGTGGAGTATAACTTCGACGGAATGAATCAGTGTCAGGTCAGAGAAGAAATCGAATTGACATTTGAAAGAATTCTCCGGGCGATGTTGCGACAGGCCCCTAATATCATACTCATCGGAGAAATTCGAGACGGCGTCGTCGCGGATGTTGCAATTCAGGCAGCACTCACCGGACACCTGGTTTTCAGCACCCTGCACACCAATGATGCACCCAGTGCGATTACTCGTCTAATAGATATGGGTGTTAAGCCGTTCCTCGT
>CAZWKM010000455.1:0-1731 GCA_964634165.1 uncultured Pirellulales bacterium
CAACGCAATACGAAAAACAAGCGGGGCCTATACCGAACTAATCGGTATAGGCCCCAAATTGGTGCAAAGCATTATGTCATTCCCGCGCAAACGGGAATCTACATAGCTCGTCTCAACGCCGATTACGGCCACAGAAGAACCTCCTCAAGCCACCATGCCGCCAGCTCAGCAAAGTCCTTGAAGTCAACCGTGCCGTCCCTGTACAGGTCTATCGGCTCTGGTAACGGCCCATAAAAAATCACAGTCCCAACTGACTCCTTCGCAATATCGCCCGAGGTCTCGTCAAGCTTGTACCATAACAACGGACCGGGCACAGGGTCCCCTATCTCATTAGCAATGTTCGCAACCTCGGTATTCGACAGTGCGTAGTCGTAGATGCGGACGTCGTCAATCAGGCCGTTCATCCGCTCGCTACCGGTACCGGTATGGCCGATCCGCATTCTTTGCCCGGCTTTCATCAGCAGGGGTGTCCCGGAAATGGCTATGGTTCGCTTGAGGTCGCCATCCAGATAGAGTCTAACCTGCTGATTCGTGTTATCAATCACATACGTGATCACGTACCATGTGTCCACGGCCAAATCACCTCCCTGTCCGGTGGTCCCTGTGTCGGTTGACCCGATATCTATGGCCGTATCAATCCAGGCGCTGCCGTCGCCTATGTCGCCGTGGACGTCGGTGGCCCTGACCTTGAAATCGAAGGTGGTATCTCCCCCAACACGAGTTCCAAGGACTCCGAAAAGGCCCGGCTCGGCGGAGATGTTTACCCAAGCCGACACCGTAAACTCGTTGAGCGATAGCTCAGGACTGTAGCCAATATCGACGTAATCATCTGTGCCGTCGAACTGCAGCGCATTGTTTTTCTTGCCGCCCACCCACTGCGAATTATCACTCGGGAAGTTCATCAATGTACCATCGGCGGAGGCGTATTCGAGCCAGTTAGCTGCCATTACCTCAACCTCTTTGTAGTCAATTACGCAATCCTGGACATAATCGACTCTGGCAAAATCGTCTGAACGCTTCGAAAGAACACATCTGGTCGGATACAACCTTATATCGTCAAAGAATACCACTCCTGAACCGCCGGGCGTCGTGTTGTTCTCGTCACCGAAGCCGATATAGACCATCGTAACATTCTGCAGGTTCACACCGAAGTCTGACAGCGCAATATTCCACTCATGCCACCCTGCTTGCTGTATGTCACCGGCGTCTCCGTCGTATATGACCTTAGAGCCGTTCAGCTTCACATACATCTCCTCGGCAGCATTGTTTGGTTCGCCGTAGAACCACAGCGACAATGCCTCAGCAGAGGTCCAATCCCAGCCGACTTCAAGACTGTTTGGTCCGGAAGTGCTCGCTGCTATCTCTGAATAGTAGTTCGCATTGGCACCATAGGAAGTAATAGCGTAGGGTTGTACATAAAGAGTAATACTACCATCGTTGTCGTAAGCGAACTGCATCGCCTCGCTGCCTCGAACCGGCCATGGAGGATCAACACCAGCCAGGCGCGGGTCACGGTCATCACTTTCTGTCGAGACGGTTACATTCGAACCGGATGGTGCAATTCCGGGGACATACCCGTCATGCCACACATATCTAATACTCTTACGACCAGTATAGGCCTCCATATCGTCCACGACGAGATATTCCGGTGTCGTAAAGTTCCAGACATCGCCTTCCCACGTGCTGGGCTCCTCGAGGTCATTGACCTCATTAACCTTCCAGTAGTAAGTC
>CAZWKM010000456.1:0-1710 GCA_964634165.1 uncultured Pirellulales bacterium
ATTATCCGTGTCGATACACGCAGCGGTGAGTACGCGACCAGAGTAAAAGATGCGTGAAGTGTCTCCTGTGAAGCGTGAAGCGAGATACGAAATATGCCGTTTGATAAAGTAAGCAAAGTCCTGTTGAAAGTTTTTGGCTCTCGTAACGAGCGGTTAATAAAGGCGTATTCTGTAATCGCTCAGCAGGCAGGTGAATTTGAAGAGCAAATAAAAGAGCTCGATGATGAGAGACTGAAGGCAAAGACCGCTGAGTTCAAGGCCGCTTTAAGAGCCGGAGCTAAGCCGGAAGAAATTTTGCCCGAGGCCTTTGCAATTGTTCGCGAAGCGGCAAGGCGAAATGTCGATATGCGGCATTTCGACGTCCAGCTTATCGGGGGCGATGTCCTCTACGAGGGCAAGATTGCCGAGATGGTAACCGGCGAGGGCAAAACCTTAGTGGCAACATTGGCAGCATACCTGGTTCATCTAACCGGAAGAAAGGTACACATTGTTACTGTCAATGACTATCTGGCCAACCGGGATGCGGAGTGGATGGGGCCGATTTACGAGGCGTTGGGATTAACTGTAGGCGCAATTCAGGCGGATATGGATACGGCCGGTGACGAGCGGAAAAGCAAGTATGGCTGTGATATAACCTATGGCACAAACAACGAGTTCGGCTTCGATTATCTTCGTGATAATATGAAAATCTCGCTCGAACAAATGGTGCAGGGGCCGTTGGAATATACCATAATCGACGAAGTAGATTCAATTCTAATCGATGAAGCCAGGACGCCTCTGATTATATCGGGCCCGGCCTTCGATGAAGTCGGCAGATATAAGAAAGCAGACGAGGTGGCAAGAAAGTTGCTTGCCTTACAAAGCAATTACGACCGCATCAAAAGACAGATTGATTCTCTCGAACGAGCGATAGCCGGCGCTCAGGGCGAACTGGCCGAAGCAAAAAAGGATAAAGACAGTGAGCGAATTGAAAAGGCCCAGAGGGCAATCGAGGAAAGCCAGACAGAACTTGAGACCGCGCAAGCCAGACTAACAGGTGCCACGGAATATTACGAAGTTGAATATGACAGAAAAGCGGCTCACCTTACACATGAAGGAGTGGGGTCAGCACAGGAAATAGCGGGTGTCGGCTCGTTTTTCACCGGCTCAAATATGGAATGGCCACATCTGTTGGAACAGAGCTTACGGGCTCACGTCACGTTCGAGAAGGAAAAAGATTACGTTGTTATGGACGGCAAGGTCATTATTGTTGATGAATTTACCGGCCGATTAATGCACGGCCGGCAGTGGTCCGACGGACTTCATCAGGCAATCGAGGCAAAAGAAACTGTCCCCGTAAAAGAAGAAACTCAAACGCTGGCTACTATCACACTGCAAAACTTCTTCAAGCTCTATGACCAGATAGCGGGAATGACGGGCACGGCCGCAACCGAAGCCGAAGAGTTTATGAATATCTACAACCTTGAGGTCGTTGTAATACCCACCAACGAGTCTTGTATTAGAGAGAACCTGGATGATGTGATCTATAAATCAATGGGCGAAAAGTTTAATGCGATAGTGGAGGAGATAAACGACATTAGTTTCTCCGGTCGACCTGTGCTTGTGGGTACGGTCAGCATTGAAAAAAATGAGGCGCTGTCCGGAGCTCTCAGGGAGCGGTATGGCAAAGAGTATGAGCACGAGGTTTTGAACGCCAAGCATCACGAGAGA
>CAZWKM010000457.1:0-1640 GCA_964634165.1 uncultured Pirellulales bacterium
AAAAAGTGGTGCATATCGGTCTTTGTCGATAACGCCGGCGTGGTGGAATTTGACGAGGATTCGGCTGTTTGTTTCAAGGTCGAAACGCACAATCATCCCTCGGCACTCGACCCTTATGGTGGCTCAGCTACAGGTATTGGCGGCGTAATTCGCGACCCAATGGGGACCGGCCTGGGGGCAAAACCCATCGCCAACACCGATATATTCTGCTTCGGTGAGCCAGACAAGAAACTCGAAGATATCCCCAAAGGCGTTCTGCATCCGAGAAGAATTATGAAAGGCGTTGTTGCCGGCGTTCGAGACTACGGCAATAGAATGGGAATACCAACGGTCAACGGTGCAATCTACTTCGACGACAGATATTTGGCTAATCCACTGGTTTACTGCGGCAACATCGGCCTGATGGACAAAAATAAATGCTTCGATAATCCGCAAAGTGGAAACCTCGTTATTGTAGTCGGCGGGCGAACAGGCAGAGACGGAATACACGGAGCAACTTTCTCAAGCGGGCAGATGACGCACGAGTATGAAACCATCTTTTCCCACGCTGTCCAAATCGGCAATCCAATAACAGAAAAAAAGATGTTAGACGTGCTGCTTCAGGCAAACGAGGCCGGCCTATACGAGGCAATCGCTGATTGCGGAGCCGGCGGACTCAGCGGGGCGGTAGGTGAAATGGGCAAAAACCTCGGAGTAGAAGTAGATTTGGAAAAAGTACCCTTAAAGTACGCAGGGCTAAACTATACCGAAATCTGGATTAGTGAAGCACAGGAAAGAATGGTCATAGCCGTCAAATCCAAAAATCTAAAAGCGATAATGAAAATTTTCGATGATGAAAATGTCGAAGCAACCGTAATAGGCAAATTCACCGACGATAAGAAATTGACATTGCGATACGACGGCCGGCAGGTAGCCAAACTCGATATGGAGTTTTTGCACGATGGCCTGCCCAAAATTCGGCGCAGGGCAGTCTGGGAAACTCCCAGGCTGGCTGAACCTGCGATAGCTGAAAAAGATAATTACAATGATGACCTTTTGCAAATTCTTTCATCTTACAACGTAGCCAGCAAGGAATGGGTAATCCGCCAATATGACCACGAAGTCCAGGGCAGTTCGGTCGTCAAGCCGTTAACAGGTATAAATAACGACGGCCCCAGCGACGCAGCGGTGATAAAGCCCAAATTCAGTTCGGATAGAGGCATTGCCATTAGTTGCGGAATGAATCCGCTGTACGGTGATATTGACCCGTATTGGATGGCCCTGGCTGGAATCGATGAGGCAATCAGGAATCTTGTATGTGTAGGCGGCCGAGCTGATAGGGTTGCGCTGCTGGATAATTTCTGCTGGGGAGATTGCACAAAGCACGAAACGCTCGGTGCATTAGTGCGAGCAGCTCAGGCCTGCTATGACGGCGCTATCGCCTTCGAAGCACCGTTCATCTCCGGCAAGGATTCGCTCAATAACGAATTTACCTGCGAGGATGGAACACAAATTTCTGTCCCATCGACACTTTTAATAAGCGCAATTTCTATCGTCGATGATATCAACAAATGTGTAACGATGGATGCAAAGCAGGTCTCTAACCTGCTCTTTGTTGTGGGCGAAACCAAAAATGAATTGGGCGGCTCACACTATTACAA
>CAZWKM010000458.1:0-1631 GCA_964634165.1 uncultured Pirellulales bacterium
GCAATAATGTGCTGCGCTTTGTCCAGCCGTTCTGCTGGGTTGCAGCCGGGCGGGTTAAATTCGTCATTTTATCTTTAGTCGTTACAATGGGTTTGACCGTTCCGCTCTCACGTCTACCCCGCAAATGCGAGAGGGTGCTGGTTTGCATCCTAATGGCAGTGGTTGTAACCTGGTTCCTGGTTTTGCCTTTTCTTGTTCCGGCTTTGATTAAGGACCATCTCTCGAATATTAAAACAAGGCTTAATGCCAAGGGTATCTGTTTTCAAAGTACAAATTATACTTGCGGCCCTGCGGCCGCGGTGACCGCTCTTGGAAAATTGGGTTTATCCGCCGACGAGGGCGAAATAGCTATACTTTCTCATACCAGTCCGGTTGCAGGGACACTCCCAGCTTGCCTTTCCTCAGCCCTTCAGACTCGCTACGGTCCCGTCGGCTTAAAATGCCGGTACCGTTGCTTTGATTCGATCGAGCAGCTCAGAAATGCCGGTCTTACGTTAGTTATGGTAAGAGAATCATTACTTCTGGACCACTGTCTGGCTGTTCTTGAAGTCTCAGACCACACAATCACTATCGCCGACCCCATTACTGGTACGGAGTTGATGCCACGTGAGCAGTTCGAGAAAATCTGGCGATTTTCCGGAATTGTCTTGAAGCGGGAGCGTACTCAGAGCATCTAATACTCCATTGAAAACATGTGAACTCTTGGGGGGAGCTCGGCCGGGCTTATCTTAATGTTCCGCCGTCATCTCCAAAGCAGGCCCTAACTCAATTCTCGAAGTATAGGATTTGTCTTGCCAAGAGCAAATGCTTGGCATTGGTGACTCTTAACCCGAACACCATAAAGCGCCAGAAATACTCAGATTAAAATGGTCCTCTGGGAACGTTTGCCCTGCATTTTGGACATTCTTCTTGTTGACTATGCCAAAGGGCATAAATAACACCTGGTATGATCCCACAAAATAAAAATCCGACGCAAATCAGTAATGATAATACATCAGTACGCCTTTTCTGAAATCGCCCCCCGTAACCACACCATGGACACTTTAAATTAAGCCCACGGCTGGGTTCTTTAATAAATCCCATTTCTCAGTTCTCCCAGTTTTTCCATTTTGGTAAGATTTACTCAAAACGCTCTCTTTTTCAAACCCAAGTATCATTTTTTATTCAATACGTTTTCTGTAAAGCCGGGTTTGCAAAGCGTTTTTCCAGGCGGTCCAGTTTGAATCGCCAAGTTCCTTGTCAATCGCCGCCGTTACCTGGCTTATCTTGGCGTCCAAATCGTCAATATAATAGACCATAAATGCCTCCGTCGTTGCCGGCAGCTTTGGCGAGCCGAATTCATATTGGCCATGGTGCGAGAGGATAATATGCCCGAGAGCGTCCATGACCGCTTGCTCAATCTGTATGCCTTTAGCTCTCAGTGCTTCAGCCTTTTGATTTATCATAAGAAAGCTCTTGACAATATGGCCTATTAGCTGGCCCGAGTCGGTATATGAAAAGGCCGTATCATACGAGAGCTCTTCTGTCTTGCCGATATCGTGAAGAAATATCCCTGCCAAAACCAGGTCAGTCTGCACTTGGGGATACAACGGTAATATCGCAACAGCCACACGCAGCATATTGTGTGTGTG
>CAZWKM010000459.1:0-1617 GCA_964634165.1 uncultured Pirellulales bacterium
CCCTGGTTCGAGCACGTCATCGGCAAATACCCTGAGTTCGAGATGTTAATCTTCCCCTGCAGCGCCAAGACCAAGGTGAAAGGCAAGCAGCCAACGAAGGATAACGTCGAAGAGGTCAATCCAGGCTACGGTTCCGACCAGACGCAAAGCCTCTTCACCAGGGCTATCAAGCTGGATGTCGGCATCGTAACTATCAAGCCCTACTTCGGCGGCGGTCTTTTCAAGAGCTACGGCAAAGACAGATTTCCCGTGATGGGCGTGGGCAGAAAGGACGAGAACGACCTGGCCCGGCTGACGCTTCAGTGCATCCTTTCGAACGAAGCCATCACGGCCGCGATACCGGGGCTGTCAACGGTCTATGAGGTTGAAAATGCGGCACGGGCTTCGTACACGCGGCCGCTTGGACAGACCGCAGCGGATAAGGAATGGCTTATGCGCATTACCGACGAGCGATGGGCTGCCCTGCCGCAGGAATATGCCTGGCTGCGCGACTGGGAAGTCGTTTAGACCATCGGCCGGCAGTTAATGCTCGGGGGACGGGTAAGATGGCGGTCGCACACGGCCTGCCAGCTAATACAAGGTTTAGACTGGCGGCGGACTCTACTGTGCGCTTGCCAGTCTGATTTGGTTTAATACAAGGAGAAAGATAGTGCGCTCGAATAACAGAACCAATTTGTATCTTGCGTTGGCGATACTCATCCTCGCCGGCTTTGCCTGGGTGTTCACCGCTTGTTCTGCAGACCAAGCGCAGGCCGAAAAACCAGCCGGTGAAACACCAAATGGGAACAGCAAGTGTTACGTCTGCCATCCCGGATTGAAGACGGAGGAGCTCACAACGGTCCACCTTGAAATGGGTGTTACCTGTGACGAATGCCACGGGCCGACGATTGAGCACATGCACGATGAGATGTTGATGACCAAGCCTGACCTTCTCTTCGGCCGGGCAGAGGTGAATAAGATGTGTTCAAATCCGACGTGCCACAAGCCGGGCGGTGACCGATATGTTTATGGGGAACAAGACCACAAAGACCACGTAGCGGTAAAGGCCTTTCACAAAAAATGGCTGGGCCGCACCCGCCCGAACGGCCGGGCCATCGCTATTGACTCGGTCTGCACGGACTGCCACGGGACGCACAACATCGTTATGGAGGTGGAATCTAATGAGAAGAATTGGCTCACCGCTTTTAATGGGCGGGACCTCAAGGGCTGGCAACCCTCGGGCGCCGCTTCCTGGAGAGTCAAACGCGGCCGAATCGCTGCAACAGCCGGGCCGAACGGCGAAGACGGCACTCTCTGGACCGAGGCGATATACGAGGACTATCTGCTGTCGGTAACCTTCCGGACGACGCGGCCTATCCACGCCGGAATCTGGTTGCGTGCCGCCGGTTCCGAGCTTGGCCCAAGGGTCGAGATATTCGACCCGTCAGAGGCGGGCACGGCCACGGCCTTTACCGGGAGCGTCTGGGTGCCCGGGAAGGGACTGGCCCTGGCAAACCTGCGTGAGGACCTCGTGGACCGCGAGAGCTGGAATACCATCTCGGTCAGGGTTGAGGGCGATAGAATCCAGGTCTGGCTGAACGGAGAAGAAGTCGGGGCAATCCGGACAGGCGGGCCCGC
>CAZWKM010000460.1:0-1614 GCA_964634165.1 uncultured Pirellulales bacterium
TAATTGCTGTGTTGTTGTTTTTAAGGTGTTTGGCCTGATGTAAATACTCGGCCTGCGATTGCTCGCAAAGCAGATTTGGCGTACTTGTTCTGCGCCAAACTCTTTAAGCCAATCGGTTATGAGCCATTCGGTCAGTGAAAAGGCGATACTGAAATACCTGGCCGGTGAGGTTTTTGGGTCCGGCAAAATATCCGTATCGAATTCGCAGCCGGTCGCCGGCGTTTGGGGCAGTGTCCTTTTGGAATCGGCTTCTGAAAGCCGGACCTGGCGATTGGTTATGTGCCTTGTAATTTGGCGCAGGACTGCATTTACAAAGCCGGTCTGCTTTGCACCTGCGACGGCTTTGGTGTTTTCGACAGCTTCGTTGACGATTGCATGCTCGCCGGTCTGAGGGCTATAGAAAAGCTCGAAAGAGGCGATGCGGATGATATTGAGCAGTTTGTGCGGTATCCTTTCGACAGGGCAATCGGCGAATTTAGCTATCACCATATCAATGGCGGTGCGGTTTCTTATCGTCCCGAAGACAAGGTCGGTGGCTCGCTGTCGTTCTTTGGTGTTGTCCAGTAATTTGTTCAGGATTTGGCCGGCATAATTGCGTTCCGGGTCGAACCGGTTTAAGACAGCCGTTGCAATTTCGCGTGCGGTTTTTGAACTTCGGCTGGTCATTTCATTGCTCTATTTTCGTAAACAAATCGCCGGGGCGAGTGTGCCGGCCATTAACGAAATCTTCGAAGTCCATAAGGCGGGAGCCGGTCGGCTTGATTTTTGTAATCTTTAGGGCATCCTCGCCGCAGATGATATTCAGGTTTTCATCGAGCGTTCCCGGCGGCAGGTCGGTTGGGTTTGAGGTCTGGGTTACTTCTGCCATTGCTATGGTTACACGTATGGATTTGTTTGTTTTCTTAGAAAGATAAGTTGTCGAAGCACCGGGCCAGGGCCAGAGGCCGCGTATCTTTTTTTCTAAGGTTTTGGCTGATTCGCTGAAGTCCAGGAAGCCGTCGGATTTTTTCAATTTCGGTGCCAGCGTGGCTTTGGAGTGGTCCTGCTCGGTATAGACAATTGAGCCATCGGTGATTTTGTCTATTGTCTCCAACAACAAAGGCGCCGCCATTTGGGCTAATCTGTCGTGCAATTCGCCAGCCGTTTCATTTTCCAGTATATCGGTTTTTCCCCGGGCGAGGATTTTACCGGCGTCCATTTTTTCAGCTAAGGAGATTATACTAATGCCGGTTTGTTTTTCGCCGTTGATTATCGCCCAGTTTATCGGTGCGGCCCCCCGGTATTTCGGAAGCAGAGAGGCGTGGACATTTATAGCGCCTTTTGGGGGCAGATTTATCAACTCATTGCCGATTTTCCGGCCGAACGCAATTACCACAATCAAGTCCGGCTCGTAATGGGCCACCTTCTCGGTAAGCTGCGGTGCGTTTACGTCCTCTGTTTCAATAAAAGGTACTCGTCCGCCTTCGGCGGATGCCCAGTTAGCTACCGGTGTCGGCCTGGGTTTTCTACCTCTGCCGGCCGGGTGTGGAGCTTGCGTTACGATAAATTGCAGATTATGCCTGGAATGGGCCAAAGCGTTCAGGCATTCAATGCCGAATTCACCGCTGCCGAGAT
>CAZWKM010000461.1:0-1587 GCA_964634165.1 uncultured Pirellulales bacterium
TGTCCTGCCCCTCAAACTCACTCACATCGAGAAACACCCAGTAATCCGGCTCATCATCGGCAAGTCTGATACGAAATTCACGGACCTTTTTGCCGTCGATCATCACAGAAATCAGTCGTTCCCTGGCTGTTCTTTTAACAGGGAAGTTCAGGTACTTGCTGTCGATATGAAACTGGCGCGTTTTTGCTACATATTTACTGGCCACATCACTTTGGTAGATATGGTCAATGCTGATGTGTCCCCAGTCACCACGACGGCTGTCCACGATTTGAATCCGGGCGATTTTTCCCTTTAATTCCGACACATCCCAGTCTTCCCAATCGAGCACATTACTTTCGGCGCCCGCAGCCCTGCGAACAACCTCACCGTCAACGAGCAAATTCATACAAGTCCTTCGCCTGCTCTCTCCACCGCTGATAAGGAAAACGATGTGGTCTCGCTCTATTGTAAACTCGGGCGAGGTTATTGTGCCGGTCGGCTCGTCGCCGTCCTGATAACTTGTAGCCAGCCCTTTGCCTTCGAAGCCGCTAATCTCCTCCATCTCCTCTGTCTCGCGCCACGCAGGACTAGTGCCGAATGCATCACCCGTAGCCTCCCAATCGCCGTAGTCGGCCCCTTCGAAATCGGCTATCATAATCTCACTCGCCTCAGCACGCTGGACTTTCTGGACTTGCCGGGCCTCTTCAACGCAACCCGACACACAAACCGACACACATAGTGCGCCCACAATGAGCATTGCTCCTGAAAAGATCGCAGTAGATTTCATGAATTCGCTCCTTTGCTTCTCACTGACATTTCCCATTTAAACGGTTAAAATACAATTTTCTCGGTACGACATCAATAATCTTACAAAATTTCCCTGAACAATCAAGAATTTACTCTTTATAAGTTCATCTGCCAAATCCGGGGTAAAAAAGTGAGGAAAATCCATACAACCAAAGTCTTCATTTTGAGGCATCGGATTGAACATACGTGTGTCGGCGGTTCACTGTTGAGTGCGCAAATCGCCAAAATATGGTCGCTTGTTTCATTGGAGCATCCATTCGCTGCCGTCTCCTTGCAGACAGTCCCCAAAACTGCGAGAATCCCCTATTCGAATTCCACTATCATCCGCGCATACCGGGTCAATGGCGGATCGCCGTCATCAGTTACCTCGCAGATGATGTGCACCGTCCGGCCTGGTTTGGTGTCCTTGGGTAGCTCGAAGGACGCCTGTGGTTTTTTAGCGGCCTGGATCTTGACTTCTCCTTTGTAGCTGCTCGGTTCGCGGTACTGCCACCACTTGTAGTAGAGCTTGTCGCCGTCTGGGTCTTTGCCCTTGGCGCTGAGCTTAACCGTCTGGCCGGGTTTGGCTTTCAGGTCTGGGGCATGGGCTAATTTCACGACAGGCGGGTGGTTGGCGTGCTCGTAGTCCTTGACACACCAATCCGCGCGAGCAGCCCAGTCGTTCTGAAAAGCCCGCGACCAGCGCCACAGCGGCTTGCCCCAGTTTCCATCGTCCTTGGCACCGCGCCACAAATTCTTCGCCTTCTTCTCTTTCACAAACCGTCCGCCCCATCCGCCATAACTCGGATGCTCCATACTTCG
>CAZWKM010000462.1:0-1582 GCA_964634165.1 uncultured Pirellulales bacterium
TTATGGGCTTTATATCAATCGTCATAGTCAATAACCTTGTTTTCACGAAGTTTCTCGGCATCTGTCCCTACCTCGGCGTATCCGGCAGAATCGATATGGCCTTCGGTATGGGAATGGCGGTAACTTTCGTTGTAACTCTCAGCGGTACGCTAACGTGGATGATTGACCATTGGGTTTTAATGAAACTCGGCCTGGAGGTCACGCGATACGTCTGCTTCATACTGGTTATTGCCGGTGCCGTTCAGCTTGTTGAAATGTATGTGCGAAAGTTTTTCCCTGCGTTGTACGAGAGCTTCGGCATATTCCTGCCGCTGATTACTACAAACTGTGCGATTCTGGGACTGTGCCTGTTTATAAACCTCTGGGAGATTGACAATTTGCTCGAAGCAGTGGTCCTTAGCTTTGGTGCGGGGATTGGCTTTACTATGGCCATCTGCATAATGGCGGGTATCCGCGAAAATCTAAACCTGGCCGACGTGCCGGACTGTCTTAAGGGCGCACCGATTACACTTATTACCGCAGGGATACTCGCCCTGGCCTTTATGGGTTTTGCAGGAATGATAAGGTAAGTGAATTAGTTGATTAGTTAATTGGTTAATTTGATTTTTTTACACGATGATTTTAGCTGATATTTATCAATTATGGAATAGCGCGTGGCCGGCCGGGGTAACGATGCTGGCCCTGGGCAGCAGCTTTGCGGTGGCGCTGTTGATAGCAAGCGAAAAACTCAAGGTCAAGGTTGACCCGAAAATAGAGCAAATCCACGAGGCGCTGCCGCACCTGGACTGCGGCGCCTGCGGCTTCGCCGGGTGCAGCTCATACGCCAGGGCCGTTCTGGAAAAGCCCGAGCTGATAGGAAAATGCGCCCCCGGCGGGCCGGAAACGTCACAGAAAATTGCGGAAATATTGAGCCTGCAAATCAGTGACTCAGGCGTCCCTAAAAGGCCAATCGTACACTGCCGTGCTCACGCCGACGATAAAACCTATTACGGAAAATATCAAGGCATCCCAACCTGCACCGCTGCAAACGCATTAGCTAACGTCCAGGCCTGCAAATTCGGCTGTCTCGAGTTCGGCGATTGCGTAAATGCCTGTAAATTCGATGCACTTCACATCATCGACGGCCTGGCCGCCATTGACTATGAAAAGTGTACCGGCTGCGGGGCCTGCTCAAAAGCCTGTCCCCGCAATTTGATTGAAATGGTCCCCTTCGGTTATGAAAATATGATGACGGTTGCCTGCAGCAGTAAAGAGGTCGGCAAGACGACGCGGTCAATGTGCAAGGTCGGCTGTATCGGCTGCGGTATCTGTGCCAAACAAACCGATATATTTTCGACTGAAGATAATTTAGCCCGCCTGGATTACGAAAAATACCAGCCCAGTGAACAAACCGAAACGGCCTTGAACAAGTGCCCCACGGGCGTAATCATCTACGTCGGCAAAAGCGCCCCTGCTGCAAGAGAACCGAAGCAAAAAGCTGTAAGCGCCTGAGCACAACGCAAAGCAGTGAGTTAGTTTATATATTTCTCTGCGCCGGTGGTTTTTGTGAGCTTATACTTCGGCTGTGAGGAAATTAAAATTG
>CAZWKM010000463.1:0-1554 GCA_964634165.1 uncultured Pirellulales bacterium
ATATCGCGTCGATGTTCTTGTTATCCAGAAGTTTGCGGATATCGACGTAGGTCTCTACCTTTACATTGCGGTCTTTGAATCTCTTGGCTTTGCTTTCAAGGACCCTCCTGTCCACGTCGCACAGCCCAGCCAGCCGCACTCCTTCCATATTGTCGAAATTGCCAATGTGTGAACCGCCTCGACCGTTGATACCCACCACGGCCACGCGAATATCGTCGTTCGCTCCCCGCACACGGGAAAATGGACTGGCCAACGTCAGGCCAACACCGGTGGCCATCGAACGCTTTATGAAATCTCGCCGTGTGATATGTTTCATCGTTGACCTCCTGCTATTGTACTTGTGTTGTAATTGATTTACTCGCCCCGGCTTGAAGCCAGGCACTATTATTTATATTTAGCTCGAAATTCCAGCAGCTCTATTGATGATATATAATTAAAATCATACCGAAACCGCATCGTAAAAGCATAATCAAAAGCGGAACAAACAGCAAGAACCAAGTTCAAAAAACCTGAGAAATTTCGGGTTCTTCTTCAAGCCCGTCCCTCATCTGTCTTCCGTCGTCTGTCCTCCGTCCTCTGTTGTCCGGGTGGCAGCCTCAAGCGCAGCTTGGGGATGGCTCCGACCGTCGGTCTTACGGGCTATCGTAATATGCAATGATGCGAGTCGGCTTAACGCATTCCGTAAGAACAACCAATCCCTTTATAGGGTCGAATCGCTTGTAAGGTTTCCCGTTGACCTCACAGCGTGTCATCCGGCCCGGCAGTTTGCCCTGGCAAACTGACGGGTCGGGATGTCGAAAGCGAGCCAGTATCCGTTTCGGCGCGACGTTTACAAGTTCCCCACGCTGCGCCGCCGGACAAAATGCGAACGGGAAAACAAGACTTGTTAAAATGGCTATACAAATAATCTGCCGTAGATTTTTTTTGCACCATACCCACCACCGAAACTAAAAACTAAAAACTAAAAACTAAAAACTAAAAACTTCTTTGCCCCCCACAGACATCCGGTGAAATCACCCGCATTATCAGGATTCGGGGCGACTGGACTTGAACCAGCGACCTCTTGACCCCCAGTCAAGCGCGCTACCAAACTGCGCTACGCCCCGTATAAAAACAGTATTCTAATACAAAGTGCGTCGTAGGGCAAACATTTTATAGGCCGGAAATTTTACGAATTTTACATCAAATACCCTTTTTCAGCCGGATATTTCACGGGATTTTGGCAGGTTCTGCCCGGCCTTTATCTTACGCCCTTTTTACTGCGTTTTTCATTCCGTCTTTTCGTCCTGAAAATCCACCGTTAGCGGAAATTTTGTTCTTGAAAATGAGAAAACAAACTGGTATTGTAGAGATTCCTGTTAACTTTGTAATAAGGAGGATATGGTGTAGAAATGCAATTACGTTAAGTCAATTCCTCGAAATTCTTTGAAAAGGCGTCCGTGCACACAGTGTACATCGCAAAATTCAACGATTTTTGAAAGGATAAACAGATGAACTGGAAAAAACACTCAAATATCTGGCTGGCGGTTTGCTTGCTCGTGATGACACTTGCCG
>CAZWKM010000464.1:0-1546 GCA_964634165.1 uncultured Pirellulales bacterium
GCGGATAAGCTCAATGCCCTCCAAAATCCCGCTGCGACTATATCGTGTAACTATTCCCAGCGTCCGCAGTTCCCGCACGACACTTGTGCCTGTAACATCATTTACGCTGCCCCCGGCCGGGTCGCAAAAGGTAGCTGCCACTCGCTCTTCACTGCCGGGCGTTCGCTGCTTTATCTCGGCTGTGTGCACATCAATGGTTGCTCTGCTGCGAACATACTCATCGAGCACCCGAACAATGCCATCCTGGTCAACCTGAATCCACAGGCACACAAAGGGATTGACAAAGCCGAAATCAAGTGTCCGGTACACGGCCAAATTTGCGTCGTAATCGATTGGCTTAACGTGAATATCCGGGTCGAACTCGTCAAAGACGACATTTTCCAGCGAAGGCCTTTTGCAGAGCATCTCTGCCTCCCAGCCAGCCCTGCTTGCCCGACGCATCGCCGTTACGCAATCGTCGATTTTCAGATAGCCATTGGTCCCTTTGGCCCTGCCTTGGCAGTCGTCCCATAGTGGACACTGCGAGCAGTTGCGGTCGGTGCATTTTTCAATTACCTCCCACAGGCACCATTTGAAGACCGGGGTGCCAAACTGATTTGCGGATGAGACTATTTTTTGCATAAGGCCGTAAGGCCGGTGCATTGTGCTAATCATCTCCATAGCGGCCACGATGCCGGCTGTGCTTTGGGTGGTGAACTTGGCGGCCGCAAAAACGTCCTCATCGAAGAGTTCGACCTCATCGCAGCGCAGTTTCTGGATATGCTGGCCTCGAACGCTCATCGGCGATTGGGTCAGGACCTCGACGCCTGAGCCGTTGGCAAAGCTGCATTTGCTCTTGCGGGCCGGGCCAAGCAGGAACTCTTCGAAGCCGTTGTTGAGAAAGCCGGTCAGGTATTCATACATTCTGCCGGACTGTTCGCCCGAGCCGCCAAGGATTCGCACCTGGCAGTTCGGCTTAAAGATACAGTCCAGAAGCGTGGCGACCGCAGCGAGCTCGGTCTTTCCGCCGGCACGGTTGGCCCAGACTATTGCATCGGCGTTTGCTTTCTTTGCGTCAGCGAAGTCGGCTGAGAAACTGTGCCACAGATAGTCCATCGGGCTATTGTGTTCCAGGCAGATTTTCCTGTCGGGAATATCGATGCCGAGAAAGACCTTGACGTAATTTTTGAGGTCGGCCCTTGTTCTCGGCCGGGCCTGCCGAAGAGCTGAGTAGATTGAAGCAGCCTTTTCAATGTCAATGTTATTTGTGGATTTTGCTAAGGTTAATTTTGTCATAGCTGTTGCCCTCCGATTTGAATTTCATTTACAGGATTGCCTGTTGTTTTTTGATACGCAATCAGGCGAAGCTGGCGGCGTACCGATTTGCGTCCGCCTGGATGGGACGCTAAAAAAAAGAATAATTTTCTTTTGGTTTTTTTGCCCACCTTGTGACAGATGGGTTATACTTTATATAGAAGCGCGATAAAAAGCAAATGCGGCTTCGTGAGGTCGGGGCTGTAAAACTGATTTATCGTGTAAGGGAGACAGGCTAGACAAAAGAAAAAAA